>NZ_JBHXSA010000020.1:0-145340 GCF_042716475.1 Streptomyces sp. NPDC058671
GTCCCGGGGCGGCTTCCCGTGCGCGCGGGCGCCGGACGCTCAGGGTCTGAGGCTGGAGACGACGTCGGCGGTCGCGGCGACGCCGTTGTGGATGGTGGGCGCCATGCTGGTGCCGGCGAGGAAGAAGCCGAGCAGGAGGCAGACGAGGGCGTGCGTGAGCTTGAGCCCGCCGCTCCGCAAAAAGATCACGGCCAGGATCAGCAGCAGCACCAGGACAGAAATGGAAACGGCCATCGCTCTCACGTCCTTCTTGCGCCGCACCGGAATTGCGGCGTTCGGCGGACAGTGTGGCGGAATGTACGGTCCGTCCGGGCGTATGGCGGGGCGCCCATACGGGTGAGGTTGGGCCGGGCTCAGTCGCCGGGGGCCCCGGGCAGGCAGTCCTTCCACTCCACCGTACGGTCGCACCACCGGGTCAGCAGGACGCGGTCGTGGCCGACGGCGAGGAGTCCGGCGCCGGTGTCGGCGCGGTAGGTCTCGACGGCGGCGACCAGGGCGGCCGTGGTGGAGGCGTCGAGCATCGCGGTCATCTCGTCGCAGATCAGCCATCGGGGCCGCAGGGTCAACGCGCGGGCGAGGCAGGCGCGTTGGAGCTGTCCGTCGCTGACCTCGTGGGGGCGGCGGGTGAGCAGGTCGCCGGTGAGTCCGACGGCCGGGGCGAGTTCGGCGACCCGGTCGGCGGCCTCGGCGCGGCGGCCGGTGGCGCGCAGCGGTTCGGCGATCAGGTCGGCGAGGGTGAGGCGCGGGTCGGCGGCGGTGCGGGGCTGCTGGAAGACGACGCCGACGGCGGTGCGCAGTGCGCGCGGGGCGCGGTGGCGCCAGGCCCGGACCTCGGTCCCGTCGAGGACGAGGCGGCCCGTCTCCGGGCGGTGGAGGAGGGCGGCGACGCGGGCGAGGGTGGACTTGCCGCAGCCGCTGGGGCCGAGGAGCCCGACGGACTCGCCGGGGGCGACGGTGAGCGAGGCGCCCCGGAAGACGGGGTCGCGGCGGTCGTATCCGGCGGTGACGTCGTCGAGTTCAAGCACGGGGGTGCTCCGGGTGGTGGCAGGCCACGCCGGCGGTGACGGCGGGCGGGGTGGCGCAGAGTGCGGTGGCGCGGGGACAGCGTGGGGCGAAGGCGCAGCCCTCGGGCAGTGCGGAGAGTTCCGGGGGCATGCCGGGGATCGGGGTGAACGCCCGGTCGGGGAGGGCGTCCAGGAGGCCGCGGGCGTAGGGGTGGCGGGGTCCTGTGGGGCCGAAGAAGCGGGGGGCCGGGGTGATCTCCACGATGCGGCCCGCGTACATGACGGCGACGCGGTCGGCGATGCGTTCGGCGGCGGCGAGGTCGTGGGTGATGAGGAGCAGGCCTCGGCCGTCGTCGGCGTGGCGCCGCAGTTCGTCGACGGTGCGGTCGACGAGGTCGCGGTCGAGGCCGGTGGTGGGTTCGTCGGCGAGCAGCAGGGGGGCGTCGCCGATGAGGGCGAGGGCGGTGGCGGCGCGCTGGGCGAGGCCGCCGGAGAGTTCGTGGGGGTACCGGTCGAGGTGTCCGGCGGGGAAGGCGGCCCGTTCCGCGGCGTCCTCCGCGGCCTTCCGCCGGGCGCGGCGGGAGGTGCCGGTGAGGGCGCGCACGGTCTCCTCCAGCTGGGACCGTACGGTGCGGACGGGGGTGAGGTGGGCGGCGGGGCTCTGCGGTACGAGGCCGACGCGGCGGCCCCGTACGGTCCGGGCGAGGGCCTTCTCGTCGGCGGCGAGCAGGTCGGTGCCGTCCAGCCACGCCGTACCGGAGGTCTCGGCGTTGCCGGGGAGGAGCCCGAGGAGGGCGGAGGCGAGGACGGACTTGCCGCAGCCGCTCTCGCCGACGAGGGCGAGGCACTCCCCGGCCGCCAGGTCGAAGTCGGCGCCGGTGACGGCGGCGACGGACCGGCCGCCGCTCAGCCGGAAGCGGACGGTGAGGTCGCGGACGCTGAGGACGGCGTCCTCGGCCCGTTCGGCGGTGACGGCGTCGAGGGCGCGCAGGACCCTGCCCTGCGGCGCGAGGGGGGCGTTCACAGCATCAGCTCCGATCGGCGGCGCGGATTGAGCCGGTCCCGCCACACGCCCGCGAGGCCGGCGATGGCGAGGGTCGGGACGATGAGGAGGAGGCCGGGGAAGAGGGTGGGCCACCAGTCCCCGGCGAGCAGCGAGGAGCGCGCGTTCTGCACGAGGTTGCCGAGGCTGGCCTGGTGGCTGGGCAGGCCGAGGCCGAGGAAGGACAGCGCGGACTCGTGCCACATGGCGTGCGGGACCATCAGGACGGCGGCGAGCCCGGCCTGCGGCAGGACGGCGGGCAGCAGATGGCGGACGGTGACGCGCCACCGCGAGGCGCCTCCGGAGACGGCGGCGTCGACGTAGGGGCGGGTGCGCAGGGAGAGGACCTCGGAGCGCACGATGCGGGCGGTGGAGAGCCAGTGGGTGACGGCGACGGAGGCGATGACGGGCCAGACGCCGGGCCGGAAGAGGGCGACGACGAAGATGCCGAGCAGCAGGTGCGGTACGGAGGAGAAGGCGTCGACGAGCCGCATGAGGCAGCGGTCGGCCCAGCCGCCGAGCGCACCGGCGGCCGCTCCGACGGCGGTGCCGACGACGGTGGCGACGAGCGCGGCGACGAGTCCGACGAGGAGTGAGATCCGCAGGCCGTAGACGCAGCGCAGGAGGAGGTCACGGCCGAGGTCGTCGGTGCCGAAGGGGTGGTCGGGGGACGGCGGGAGGAGCTTGCGCGAGAGGTCGACGGCCTGTTCGTCGAGCTGGACGAGCGGCGGCACGAGCAGCACGGCGAGGAGGACGACGCCGACGGTCAGGACGGAGCTCCACAGCCGCAGGCGGTGGGTGCGCGGGTCAGCCATCGAAGCCCACCCTCGGGTCGGCGAGTCCGTACAGCAGGTCGGAGAGCAGGTTGCCGAGGAGGACGGCCGCGGTGGCGAGCACGGTGAGCGCGGCGAGCAGCGGGAAGTCCACGGAGGTGGCGGCCGTGACGGTCGCGGCGGCGATGCCGGGCCAGCTGAAGACGGTCTCCACGAGCAGGGCGCCGGTGATGAGCTCGGGGACGCGGGATCCGACGAGGGTGAGCATGGGCAGCATTCCGGAGCGGAGGGCGTGGCCGGTGAGCACGGTGCGTTCGCTCAGACCGCGGGCGCGGGCGCCGCGCACGGGGTCCTCGTCGAGGGCGTCGCCGACGCCCTGGCGGACGTACAGGAAGAACCAGGGCAGCTGGGAGACGCCGAGGACGAGCGCGGGCAGGACGAGGTGGTGGGCGACCTGGTCGAGGGTGACGGTGTCGCTCGCGGTGTCGGTGAGGCCGCCGGCCGGAAGGACGCCCAGCTTCAGGGCGAAGAACCAGATGGCGAGGAGGCCGAGCCAGAAGGCGGGGGCGGCTTCCAGGGTGTACGCGACGGAGCTGACGGCCCGGTCGAGGAGGCCGCCGCGGCGGCGGCCCGCGAGGACGCCGAGGAGGGTGCCGAGGGCGATGGCGACGAGGAAGGCGGTGACGGCCAGGAGGACGGACCAGCCGAGGCGTTCCCCGATGACCTCGGCGACGGGCCGGCGCATGACGGAGGAGTCGCCGAGGTCGCCGCCGAGGGCGGAGGTGAGCCACTCCCACCAGCGGGTGAGGAGGGGGCGGTCGGCGCCGAGGTTGGCGCGGAGCTGGTCGAGGTTCTCCTGCGAGGCGGTGAGTCCCGCGGTGCCCGCGTAGGCCTTGACGGGGTCGAAGGGGGAGGCTTCGGCGACGGCGAACACCGCGAAGGTGACGCCGAGGAGGACGGGGACGGCGGCGAGGAGGCGCCGTCCCGTCATCCGGGCCATGGCCCCCCAGGGGAGGCGGCGCTTCACTTCCGCACCGCTCCGGCCTGCTTGGGCTTCCAGCTCTGGACGTTCCACCAGGGGCCGGAGGCGAGGCCGTGGTCGTGCGGCTCGACCTGGGTGCTCGGCCCGTCCCAGGAGTCGGCGACGACGTAGAGGTGGTCGATGTGGGTGAGGAAGGTGTAGCCGGGGTTCTTCACCAGTTCCCGCTGGACGGTGTCGTACGCGGCGCGGCGCTCGGCGGGGTCGTTCGTACGGCGGCCGGCCTCCAGGGCGCGGTCGACGGTCTTGTTGTCGTACCAGGCCATGTTGTTGAAGCCGTCGCCGCCGAGGGAGGACGTGAGGAGCAGGTACTGGTCGAAGTCGGGGTCACCGGGCGAGCCGCCGCCCGCGAGGACGGCGTCGGTCTTCATCCGGGGCTCGATGACCTCCCAGGTGCCGGCCTGGGCCGTGATGTCGATGCCGGCCTTCTTGGCGTCGGAGACGTAGGCGAGGGCGTGGTCCTGGCGGAGCTTGTCGCCGGAGAGGTACCAGAGCGGGAAGGCGGCGCGGACGCCGTTCCTGACGCGGATGCCGTCGGGGCCGGGCTTCCAGCCGGCCTCGTCGAGGATCTTTTGCGCGCCGGCGAGGTCGTGGCGGCGTTCGGTGCCCTTGGTGAACCAGGGACTGTCGGTGGGCACGGGTCCGTAGGCGGGCTTTCCGGCCCCTTCGAGGATCTTGTCGACCATGGCCCGGCGGTCGACGGCGATGTCGAGGGCGCGGCGGACGGCGGTGTCGCCGGTCACGCGGTGGTGGGTCGGGAGGGTGACCGTGCGGTAGTCGTAGGTCGTGGCCGCCCAGGTCTTCTTCGTCCTGTCGTTCTCGAAGCCGGCGGCGAGGTTGGGCGGCAGGACCGCCCCGTCGAGGTCGCCGGCGCGCAGCCGGGTGGCGCGGACGTCGTCGTCCTTGATGATCGCCATGGTGAACTTCTTCACCTGCGGCGCGCCGTTCCAGTAGGTCGGGTTGGCGGCGAAGCTGAGCTTCTCGCCCTTGGACCAGCCGGTGAGGACGTACGGGCCGGTGCCTATCGGCTTGGTGGTGAAGGCGCCGGTGTTGACGTCCTGCTTCGCGGCGACGTGCTCGGGGGCGATGGCGTGGACGGTGCGCTCGGCGAAGGGGGCGTACGGGTACTTGAGCCGGAAGACGACGGTGTCGTCGCCGACCGCCTCGACGCTCTTGAGGGCGTCGAGCTCGGTGCGGGAGGCGTTGTTCGTCATCGGATCGAGGATCGTCCGGTAGGTGAAGACGACGTCCTTCGCGGTGAAGGGGGCACCGTCGCTGAAGGTGACTCCGTCGCGGAGGGTGTACGTGTACGTGAGGCCGCCGTCGCCGACGCGGGGCAGCGCGGCGGCGAGCGCGGGCCGCAGCCTCATGTCGGCGTCGAAGGCGAGGAGCCCGTCGAAGATCTTGGAGTTGCCGTCCTTGCCGTAGCCGAGGAGCGGGCTGAGGGTCTCGGGCTCGTAGGCGATGCCGACGACCGCGGAATCCTTGGGTCCGCCGGCGCCCCCGGCAGGGGAGCCGGGGTTCGTGCAGGCCGCCGCGGTGAGGGCCAGGGCCCCCGCGAGTGTCGCGGCGGCCGTGCCGCGGAGGGATCGGGCGGTCATCGTGTCCACACCTCTTTGAAGATCAACTGTTATTGCGAACAGCTTGCAATTAAACAGTATGTAAAGGGGTGTGGACACGGGGGCCCCTTACAAAGGCGGCGCCAGGCCGACCAGGGCGGCGATCGCGTCCTGATGCCGGCCGGCCGACCCCAGAGCGATCTGGTCGGACTTCGCCCGCTTGAGCACCAGATGCGCGGGGTGCTCCCAGGTCATGCCGATCCCGCCGTGCAGCTGGACGCACTCCTCGGCGGCCCGGACGGCCACCTTCGAGCAGTACGCCTGGGCTACGGCCACGATCAGCGGCGCGTCCTCGCTGCCGGTGGCGAGCGCGTCCGCGGCAGCCCTCGCGGCCGCCCTGGCGCCGACCAGGTCCAGCCAGAGCTGGGCCATGCGGTGCTTCAGGGCCTGGAAGGAGCCGACCGGCCGGTTGAACTGGTGGCGCTCACGGGTGTGGCGGACGGTCTCCTCCAGGCACCACTCGGCAAGGCCGAGCTGCTCGGAGGCGAGGAGGCCGGCCCCGGCGAGGAGCCCGCGCCGGACCGCGGCACGGCCCGCCTCGGGACCCGCGAGCCGGGTGCCGCTCCCGGCCGGGGTGGTCACCCGGGCCAACGGCCGGGTGAGGTCCAGCGGGGTCTGCGGCTCGACCGAGGCCTCCCCGGCGGGGACGGCGTACAGCCCGTCGGCGCGGGGGACGAGGAAGACGTCGGCCGCGGCGGCGTCGGCGACGCCGGCCGTGGAGGTGGCGGCGACGCCGGCCGTGGAGGTGGCGGCTGGCACGGCGGCGTCGGCGGAGGCCCCGGTGGCGCCGGTCCCGGCGGCGGTCCCCGCCCCGTCGGCCGCCGCCGTGGCGGCCGCGAGCTGCGGCCCGGTGTCCGGTGCGGTGGAGAGCGGTACGGCGAGGACCGCGACCGCGCGACCGCTCGCCAGGTCCGCGAGCAGTTCGGCCGCCGCCCCGCTCTCACCGGCGAGCGCGAGCAGGGTCTCGGTGGCCACCACCGCGCTCGTGAGGTACGGCAGCGGGGTCACCGCACGGCCGAGCTCCTCCAGGACCACGGCGGCCTCGCGGTGGCTCGCGCCCTGGCCGCCGAGCTTCTCGGGGACGAGCAGGCCGGCGGCCCCGATGTCGGTGGCGAGGGACTTCCACACGCCGGGGACGTACGGGCTGTCCGTCTCGATCCGGCCGAGGAGGGTCTGGTGGCCGGCCCGGTCGGCCAGGAGGGCGCGCACGGCGGCCCGCAGGTCGTCCTCGGTCTCGGAGTAGAGGAGGTCGAGCGGCTGTTCCGTCGGTTCCGTCACGTCGGTCATCGGGCGAGGTCCTTCCAGGCGACGTCCTTGTCGTTACGGGGCTCGGGCGGCAGGCCGAGGACCCGCTCGGCGACGATGTTGAGCAGCACCTCGCTGGTGCCGCCCTCGATCGAGTTGCCCTTGGACCGCAGATAGCGGTAGCCGGCGTCGCGGCCGGTGAAGTCCACGAGGTCGGGGCGGCGCATCTCCCACTCCCCGTACAGCAGCCCCTCGTCACCGAGGAGTTCGACCTCCAGGCCGCTGATGGCCTGGTTGAGGCGGGCGAAGGCCAGCTTCATCGCGCTGCCCTCGGGACCGGGCCGGCCCGCGACGAGCTGCTGCCGGAGCCGCTCCCCCGCGAGCCTGGCCACCTCGGCGTCGACCCAGTGGTCGAGGAGGCGCCGGTGCAGGTCGTGGGTGCGCAGCTCCGGCCGCTCGCGCCAGGTCGCGGCGATCTTCCCGATCATTCCGCCCTCGCGGGGGATGCGGGCGCCGCCGATGGAGACCCGCTCGTTCATGAGGGTGGTCTGGGCGACCCGCCAGCCGTCGCCGACCTCGCCGAGGCGGTGCGCGTCGGGGATGCGGACCCCGGTGAGGAACACCTCGTTGAACTCGGCCTCGCCGGTGATCTGGCGCAGCGGCCTGACCTCCACGCCGGGATCCGTCATGTCGCAGACGAAGTAGGTGATGCCCCGGTGCTTGGGCGCGTCCGGGTCGGTGCGGGCGATGAGGATGGCCCAGCGGGCCGTGTGGGCGCTGGACGTCCACACCTTCTGGCCGTCGACCACCCAGTCGTCGCCGTCCCGGACCGCCCGGGTGGCGAGGGCGGCGAGGTCGGAGCCCGCGCCGGGCTCGCTGAAGAGCTGGCACCACACCTCCTCCCCGACCCAGAGCGGGCGCAGGAAGCGCTGCCTGACCTCGTCGGAGCCGTGGGCGAGGACGGTGGGGGCGGCCATGCCGAGGCCGATGCCGATCTTGCGCGGGTCGTTGTCGGGGGCTCCCGCGGCGGCGAGTTCGGCGTCGACGACGGCCTGGAGCGGTCGGGGCGCGTCGAGTCCGCCGAGGCCGACCGGGTAGTGCACCCAGGCGAGTCCGGCGTCGAAGCGGGCGCGCAGGAACTCGGTGCGCTCGGTGGTGGCGGGCGGGTGCTCCTGGAGGAGCTTCCGTGTGCGGGCGCGGAGTTCGTCGGCTCGGGTCATGCGCGGGCTCCTTCCGGGAGGACCACGAGGCGGCCCGTGGTGGTGCCGTCGGCGACGCGCTGGACGGCGTCGGCCGCGCCGGCGAAGGGGACGCGTTCGCCGATGAGCGGCTTGATCACGCCCTTGGCCGCGTAGGCCGTGAGGGTCTCGTGGCAGCGTCCGATCGAGGCGGGGTCCTTCACGGCGTACAGGCCCCAGTGGAGACCGAGGACCGAGTAGTTCTTCACCAGGGCGTGGTTGAGGGCGGGGGCGGGGACGGTGCCGCTCGCGAAGCCGACGACGATGATGCGCCCCTCGAACGCGACGCACTTCGCGGACTGCTGGTAGGCGTCGCCGCCCACCGGGTCGTAGATCACGTCGGCGCCACGGCCGCCGGTGGCGGCCTTGACGGCGGCGACGACGTCCTCGGAACGCCGGTCGACGACCACGTCGCAGCCGAGCGCGCGGGCGACGGCGGCCTTCTCGGGTCCGCCGACGACGCCGATGACGGTGGCGCCGGCCGCCTTGCCGAGCTGGACGGCCGCGCTGCCGACGCCTCCGGCGGCGGCGTGGACCAGGAGGGTCTCGCCCTCCTTGAGGGCGGCCCTGCGGTGGAGGCCGAACCAGCCGGTCTGGTAGCCGATGTGGAGCGCGGCGGCCTCGGCGTCGTCGAGCGACTCGGGGGCCGGGAGCAGTCCGGCGGCGTCGGCGAGCACGTAGTCGGCGAAGCCGCCGTGCGGGAGGGCGGCGGTGGTGAGGACCCTGCGGCCGTCCTCGGTCTCGGCGCAGACCTCCACGCCGGGGGTGAAGGGCAGCGGGGGCCGCACCTGGTAGTGGCCGCGGCAGAGCAGCGCGTCGGGGAAGTTGACGTTCGCGGCGCGGACCTTGAGCAGGACCTGGCCGTCGCCGGGCGTGGGCGGTGTCACCTCCTCGCGGCGCATCACCGCGCCGGGTTCCCCGTTCTCGTACACACGCCATGCCTGCATCCGGAAGCCTCCTCCGTACCGAGCGGTCGGTGCATACTAAGCGGTCGCTTGCACTCGGGGGAACGGGGTCAGCCGGACTTCTTCGGGCGGGCCCGTACGTGCATCCGCTCCCCCTGCGGGCCGAAGAGGCTGAGGAACTCCACCGGCCCGTCCTCCGTCGGTCCGAACCAGTGCGGGACGCGGGTGTCGAACTCGGCCGCCTCGCCGGCCGTGAGGACGACGTCGTGCTCGCCGAGGACCAGCCGGAGCCTGCCCGAGAGCACGTACAGCCACTCGTAGCCCTCGTGGACGCGCGGCTCCGGCGACTCCGTCGGCTTCTCCTGGATCACCTTGTACGCCTGGAGGCCGCCGGGCTGCCGGGTCAGCGGGAACATCGTCCGGCCGTGGCGCACGATCGGCCTGGAGCGGACCCGGGGGTCGCCCGTCGCCGGGGCGCCGACCAGTTCGTCGAGAGGGACCTGATGGGCGCGGGCGAGCGGCAGGAGCAGTTCGAGGCTGGGTCTGCGCTGCCCGGACTCCAGGCGGGACAGGGTGCTCACGGAGATGCCGGTGGCGGCGGAGAGTTCGGCCAGGGTCACCCCGCGGTCGCGGCGGACGCGGCGGAGGCGGGGGCCGACGTCGTTCAGTACTTCGTCGATGCGGTCGTCTTCGGTCATGCGTCCAGTGTTGCAGAAACGGCAAGTACATTTGCCGTCACCCTCAGGCCCGAGCGACTCTCGTCCCATGAACACACACCTGGAGAACCTTCCTGACGGGTACGAGCCTGACGGGTACGAGGCCGTGGTGGTCGGCGGGGGCGCGGCCGGGCTCAGCGCCGCCCTGATCCTCGGCCGCTCCCTGCGGCGGACCCTGGTCGTCGACGCGGGCGAACCGCGCAACGCCCCCGCCGCGCACATGCAGGGCGTCCTGTCCCGGGACGGCATGAGCCCGACGGACTACCTGACGGCCGGGCGGGCCGAGATCGCCCGGTACGGGGTCGAGTGGCGGGCCGGCGAGGTGACGGGCGCGGCGCCGGACGGACGGGGCGGCTTCACCCTCACCCTGGCGGACGGGGACACCGTCGGCGCCCGGCGGCTCGTGGTCACCACCGGCCTCGTCGACGAACTGCCCGCGATCGACGGGCTCGCCGAACGGTGGGGGCGGGACGTGCTGCACTGCCCGTTCTGCCACGGCTGGGAGGTCCGCGACGAGCCCTTCGGGGTGATCGCCCACCCGGCGATGCCCGCGCACCAGGCGCTCATGGTCGCCCACTGGTCGAAGGACGTGACGCTGTTCCTCCACACCGCGGGTGAGCTGTCGGAGCACGACGCGGCCCTCCTCGACGCGGCGGGCGTCCGGGTCGAGCGGGGTGAGGTGGCGGGGCTCGTGGTGGAGGACGACCGGCTGACGGGGGTGCGGCTCGCGGACGGCCGGACGGTGGCCCGTTCGGTCCTCTTCGCCGGGGCTTCGCGGCTCGCGGCCCGCGACGGGGTGCTGCGGCAGCTCGGCGCGGAGCTGCGTGCCACGCCGTTCGGGGAGTTCGCGGTGGTGGACGAGACGGGCCGCACCAGCGTGCCCGGCGTGTGGGCGGCGGGGAACGTGACGGGGCCGACGGAACAGGTGGTCAACGCGGTGAGCCGCGGCTACCGGGCCGGCGCGGCCCTCCACGGCGAGCTGGTCCTCGCCGACCTGGAGGCGAAGGTGGCCGGTCGGCCGGTCGGATGAACCCCGACGGCTGGGGCTGCGCCGTACGGGCCGAGAGGCGAGGATCGGTCAGGGTGACCGAAGGCCGGAGGGGTCGTCAGGCACGGCTCCGAGGGCTCGCACGGCTCCCCCGGGACGACCGGCCCCGGTCGGCGGGTGCGGCGCGCGGCCCCGGCCGCGGACGACGGAAGGACAGGACACCTCCATGCTCGGAACGCAGTTCACCAAGGGCTCCCCCAACTGGCTCGACCTCGGCAGCCCCGACACGGAGGTGGCGGCGGCGTTCTACGGCGCCGTCCTCGGCTGGGAGTTCCGCTCCGCGGGACCCGACGCCGGGGGCTACGGCTTCTTCCAGCAGGACGGCAGCACGGTCGCCGCGCTGGGCCCGCTCACCGAGGAGGGCGCCCACAGCGCCTGGACGGTGTACTTCCAGACCCCGGACGCGGACGCCACCCAGCAGGCCGCGGAGGCGGCGGGCGGCACGGTGCGCCTCGCGGCCTTCGACGTCATGGACGCGGGGCGGATGGCCGCCCTCACCGACCCCGCCGGCGCCCAGTTCGCGATCTGGCAGCCCGGCGGTGTCGAGGGCCTGGAGCGGACCTCGTCGACCAACACCCTGGTCTGGGCGGAACTGCACGTCCCCGACCCGGAGACCGTCCTCGGCTTCTACCGCACCCTGTTCGGCTGGCGGTGGACGGAGATGGAGGCGCCCGGCATGACGTACCGGGTCGTCTCCACCGCCGACGGAGACCAGCAGGACGCCTCCTTCGGCGGTGCCGCCGAACTCCAGGACGCCAGCGGGACCCCGCGCTGGATCCCGTACTTCGCGGTCGAGGACCCCGACGCGATCGCCACCTCCACCCAGGGCAACGGCGGTTCGGTCCTCATGCCCCCGGCCGACATCCCGGACGTCGGCCGCATCGCCTGGCTGGCCGACCCCTTCGGAGCCAACTTCGCGGTACTGAAGCCGGCGCCGGTGGGCTGAAGGGGCCGTACCGCGTCAGCGGGCGAAGAGTTCGAACGTCACCGCCGGGCGGGCGCCGAAGCGGGCCGAGGCCCGGGCGGTCGTCGTGGTGAGGAAGTCGCGGACGTACGTCTCCGGGGTCTCGTCCGTCAGGGCCTCGATGTAGGCGCGGTGGCAGAGGAGGGAGCGGATCGCGCGGTCCAGGCCGGGGGTCGCGTCGACCGCGTGGGTGGGGGTGCTGGAGGCCGCCACCGCGACCCAGCGGACGCCGGTCCAGGGCTCCAGGTCCTGGTCGGCGAGTTCGGGGAAGATCCAGCGGTTGCCGGCGTCGGCCGCCGCGTCGAGGGTGGCGCGGCCGACGGCCAGGTGGTCGGGGGTGTTCCAGGGCGCGCCCGGGCCGCCGCCCCAGGTGTCACGGTGGTTGAGAGTGACGACGAGTTCCGGGCGGTGGCGGCGGATCGCGGCGGTGATGTCGCGGCGCAGTCCGAGCCCGTACTCGATCACTCCGTCGCGGTGGTCGAGGAACTCGACCGTGTCCACGCCCACGACCGCCGCGCTCTCCCGCTGCTCCCGCTCGCGCAGCGGCCCGCAGACGTCGGGCGCGAGGGTGTCGATCCCGGCCTCGCCCCGGGTGGCGAGGACGTACACCACCTCCTTGCCGGCGTCCGTCCAGGCGGCGACGGCGGCCGCGCAGCCGTACTCCAGGTCGTCGGGGTGGGCGACGACGGCGAGGGCGCGCTGCCAGTCGTCGGGCATCTCCGCGAGGTCCAGGGCATCGTTTTCGATCATGGACGCAGGATACGGGTCGTCTCCGCGACCGTCGGGCGGGCGCGGTCCGTGACGACGAGCCGGGCGCCGGCTGCCGCGAGTTCCCTCTCGATGCCCTGGGGCACGCGGCTCGGGGCGCGCCTCGGTGCGTCGAGGGCGCGCCGCATCCTGCGCGGGAGGGGTCAGATCTCGCCCCGGCTGAGGGCGAGCAGCCGGTCGAGGACGCGCGGCCCGCCGGCCCGCACCCCGTCGTGCTCGAACTCGTCGGTGACCCAGGTCCGCAGGCCTCGTACGGTGCGGGCGGTTTCGAGGGAGTGGGCGGTGTCCACGTACATGTCGGCGTGGTAGACGGCGGCGGCGACGGGGACCCGGTTGGCGGCCAGGCGCTCGGGGTCGTAGAGCGGGGTCCAGTCGGTGCGGGCGGCGAGCAGTTCGGCGGTCTCGCGGAGCGGGCGCAGGGCGGGGTCGGTGGTGAAGTGCCAGGGGTGGACGGTCTCGCCGGTGAAGAGGAACGGTTCGCCTTCGGCGAGCGCGGCGCGGGCGTCGAACTCGGGGTGCTCGGCGCGGACGCGTTCGGCGGCCCAGTCGGTGGGGCCCTGCCCCTGGGCGTAGATGGCCTCGTGGAGCACGGCGTACAGCGGGTGTCCGGCGTACGACAGGTGGCCCTGGACCTGTTCCAGGAAGGCGTCGGCGAGGGCGGGTCCGCCGGGGGTGGGGACGAACGCTCCTTCCAGGAGCAGGTGGAGCTGGTGGGTTCCGTCGCCCGAGCCGAGGAGGATGCCGAGGGACTGGAAGGCCTCGGGGGTGAGGAGCCCTCCGCCGGGGAGGGTGACCTCGTGGTCGAGGAGGTGGGCGGCGACGGCGCGGGCCCGTTCGGCGTCCTGCGGGTAGCGGGCGAAGTGCGCTTCGTTCTTGCGCCGGATACGGGGGAAGGCGGCGCGGTAGACGTCGTCGGCGGTGGCGTACAGGGAGGGCAGGCCGCCGGTGACGAGGACCCGTTCCAGGCCCTCGGGGGCGGTGGACAGGTAGTGGGTGGCACAGAACCCGCCGAAGCTCTGGCCGAGGACGGTCCAGGGGGCGCCGCCGGTGAGCCGTCGGCGGATGATCTCGCAGTCCTTGACGATGGAGTCGGCGCGGAAGTGGGTGAGGTACTCGGCCTGCTCGGCGGGGGCGCCCCGCAGCGGCAGGGTCTGGCGGTTGGCCGGGGTGGAGCGGCCGGTGCCCCGCTGGTCGAGGAGGAGGACGCGGAACTCCTCGACGGCCCGGCCGAGCCAGGCCTGCGGGCCGATGAAGCGGCGGGCTCCGAAACCGGGCCCGCCCTCCAGGTAGACCAGCCAGGGGAGCCCCTCCCGGCTCGTGTCGGCGTTTCCGCTCGCGACGACCTCACGGCCGAAGACCTCGATGCGCTCGCCGTCGGGACGGGAGTGGTCGAGGGGGACGGGGAAGCGGTGGTCGGTGAGGACGAGTCCCGGCTGCCGGTAGGTGGTCACGCTGTTCCCGCTCCTGTTCGGTACGCCCCCGCGAGGACAGTGGATCACACGGCGGGGGCGTACCGGGGGCGGGGAGCCTCGGCGGCTCCGGAGTGTCAGCGGGCCGGGGTCAGGAGGTGGGGAAGTCGTCCGCCGTCCTGACGCGGTCCCGGATCCAGACGCCGGCGGGCTTCAGGGAGCCGGTGCCGGCCCAGGGTCCGCCGGCGGCGCACGTGCCCTCCTTGAAGACGGCGCCGCTGCGGTGGTCGTCGGAGTAGTTCCAGTTGACCCAGCTGATCTTCTTGGCGGCCATGAGGTCGAGGTACCTCTGGGTCATGGCGAAGTCGTTCGCGCCCTCGCCGGCGTAGTTCTGGGTGCCGAACTCGGTGACGAAGACGGGCAGTTTGTCGGCGGCGCGGGAGAGGGTGGCCAGGTACTCGTCCCGGTGCGAGGAGGCGTAGAAGTGGAAGGTGTACATGATGTTCGTGGCGTTCACCGGGTTGGACACGACCTCGGACTCGTTCGCGCCCTCGGAGACTCCGAACGAGGACCAGGCGCGCGTGCCGACGAGGACGGGGGTCGCGGCGTCCTTGGCGCGGATGACCGGGATGAGCTCCTCGGCGTAGCTCTTGATCCGGGACCAGGCGACGCCGCTGGGCTCGTTGGCGATCTCGTAGAGCAGGTTGGTCTTGGCGTGGTGGCGCTGGGCGATCTCGGTGAAGAAGGTCTTGGCGCGGGCGAGGTTGTGGTGCGGGTCGCCCGGGTCGAGCATGTGCCAGTCGACGATCACGTACATCCCGCGTGCGGTGGCCTGCTCGATGAGGGAGTGGGCGAGGTCGGTGTACTTGCGGGGGTCGGTCTCGTAGCCGTCCTCCTGGACGTAGGTGGAGACGCGCAGGACGTCGGCGTTCCAGTCCTTGGCGAGGGCGTCGAGCGACCCGCCGGTCAGGCACTGGCCGTACCACTGGGTGCCGTGGCTGGACATGCCGCGCAGCTGGATCGGCTTGCCGTAGCGGTTGCAGAGCTTGGTGCCGCAGACCTTGAGCCGGCCGTTGACCGCGGCCGGGGTGGTGCCGGTGGGCGGCGGGGTGACGGCCTGGTCGACGGTGAGGTGGTCGACGTTGGGGCCGCCGTTGGCGGTGGTGGCGGTGGCGCGGACGGTGTTGGCGCCTGCCGTGAGGGTGGTGGTGACGGTGGTGGTGGCCCAGCTGGACCAGGCACCGGTGCCGGCGAAGGACGTGCCGGAGGCGGCGACGGCCCCGTTGACGGAGATGTCCATGGGGCGGTCGGTGGTGGTGCCGTTGGCGTAGCGCAGAGTGAGGGTCGCGGGGCCGGCCTGGGCCGCGTTGACGTTCCACTGGACATGACTGCCGACGGCGTTGTCGTAGTTGACGAATCCGCCGCCGGTGTATCCGGCGTGGTTGGATTCGACGAGGCCCCGGGAGACGGTGGCCGTCTCGGCCTCGTGGGTGACGGGGGCGGCGCTCGCGGTGGGTGGCGCCGTGGCGAGGCCGACGAGCAGGGCGCCGAGGGCGGTTCCGGCGACGCCGAGGCGTCGGAGGCGGGGTCGTACGGATCGTGCCGAAGTCATGGGGGTCTCCACGGAACGATGAACGCGGACTGGAAGGAAACTTTCCTAACGGATGAATAGCAGGGACGCCGACCGCCTCGCAAGGGTCATGACAAGAGACGCTGTTCAGCGGGCTGACGACACGTCCGCGGCCGCTCAGCGCGTGACCAGGCCCCGGTCCACGAGGTAGTTCCGTGCGACGTCCTCCGGGAGGCGACGCCAGCTGTCCACCTGTTCGTTGAGATGTGCCAGGTCGGCCGTGGTCAGGACCGTGTTGAGGCGGGCAAGCGCCCGGGTGACGCCCTCGTTCCCGGCCCGGGCGCGGTTCACCACGGGGACGATGTGATCGGCGTTCTGCAGGTGCTTGTCGTCGGCGAGCAGGACGAGCCCGAAGTCGTCGAGCGTGGCATCGGTGGTCGTGGTGAGCACCATCTGGTCCTGACCGTTCTGGACGGCCTGCTTGGCCGGGGTGGTGCCGACGCCCTTGGGGTCCACGGCGGTCACGTCGATGCCGTAGACCTTCTCCAGACCGGGTGCGCAGTACGGCCGCCGGACGCATTCGTCCCCGGCCGCGAGTCGGACGGGGAGACCGGTGGCACCGAGGTCGCTGAGGGTCTTCAGCCGGTGCTCGGCGGCGAACGCGGCGGTCACCGCGAAGGCGTTCTGGTCGACGGCGCGGCCCGCGTCGAGGACGGTGAGCCCGCGCGGCCCCGCGAGCGCGCGGAGCGCGGTCATGGTCGCGCCCAGGTCGGGCGAGCCGACGGTCGGCGCGTCCGCCCCGTTGACCTTGGCGTTCAGCCAGTCCGCGAAGGTCGCCGCGTACTCCGGTACGACATCGATCTGACCCTGCTCCAGGGCGGGTTCGTACAGCTCGCGGTTGGTGACGGAGAGGATCTTCGTCCGGTGACCGGCCTCCTGGAGCAGCAGGGCGTACATCTGGGCGAGCAGGTCGCTCTCGGTGAACCCGGCCGAGCCGACGGTCAGCCGCCGGCTGTCGCCCGGCGCGGCCGTCACCGCGTCCCGGTCCTCCAGGGACGGCCCCGTGGCACAGCCGGTGGCGCCCACGAGGAGGCAGACGGCCGGCACGAGGCCCCGCCGCCGTCTCACGCCCCACTCCCCCGCGCCCCGCCGGGCACCAGACGTCGAACGGCCTCGAAGACGCCCTCCACGAGGAGCGCGAGCACCGCGACGAGACAGGCGCCCGCGACGACCTGCGGCGTGGAGGCGAGGTTGAACCCGGCGGTGATGATCCGGCCGAGCCCGCCCCCGCCGGCGAGGGCGGCCACCGTGGCGGTGGCGACGAGCTGGACGGCGGCGATCCGTACGCCGGTGAGGACCAGGGGCAGCGCGAGCGGCAGTTCGACCCGGGCCAGGGTCTGACCTCCCGTCATGCCCATGCCCCGGGCGGCCCGTACGACATCGGCGTCGACGCCCCGGATCCCCACGTACGCGTTGGTCAGCAGCGGAGGCACGGCGAACAGGACGAGGGCGATGATCGTCGGCCAGTCGCCGTACGAGCCGATCGGACTGAGCAGCAGCAGCACGAGGACCGCGAAGGTGGGGACGGCCCGGCCGGCGTTGGAGACGTTCACCGCGAGCGTGCCGCCCTTCCCCAGATGCCCGAGGACGAGGGCGACCGGCAGGGCGATCGCGCAGCTGATGACCAGGGAGACGACGGTGAGGAGGAGGTGCTCGCCGAGCCGGTGCCAGACGCCGTTCTCGCCGGACCAGTGCGCGGCCGTGGTCAGCCAGGACCAGGTGTCGGCGAGGGTGGTCACGCCGCCCGCCCCCGGGTCCAGGGGGTGAGCAGGCGCTGTGCGCCGAGGAGGATCAGGTCGGCGACGACGGCGATGAGGACGCAGAGCACGGAGGCGGTGAGGACCTGGGCCTTGAAGTAGGTGTTCATCCCCGCGTAGATCAGGTTGCCGAGGCCGCCGTGGCCGACGATCGCACCGATGGTGACGAGGGAGACGGCGGAGACGGCGGCGATCCTCAGCCCGGCCATGGCCGCGGGCAGGGCGAGCGGCAGCTCGACGGCGAGAAGGAGCCGGACCGGCCCGTACCCGAGGCCGCGCGCCGCCTGCCGGGTCTCCTCGGGGACCGCGCGGAGTCCGGCGAGGATGTTCCGGACGAGGAGGGTGAGGGAGTACAGGACGAGGCCGGCGACGACCAGGGCGGCGGACAGGCCGTACACGGGCAGGAGCAGTGAGAACATCGCGAGCGCCGGGATCGTGTACAGGAGCGTGGTGACCCCGAGGACCGGGCCCGCCGCCCAGCGCCAGCGGCGGGCGGCGACCGCGAGGGGCAGGGCGATGAGCAGGCCGAGGGCGACGGAGACGCCGGTCAGCTGGAGGTGCTGGACGACGGCGTCGGTGAGGATCTCGCTCCGGGTGGACAGATAGGCGCCGCAGATCCACTCGTTGCGGGCGAGGCAGTCGTCGGGCGGCGCGATCACCCTCCCATTCGAGGCGGAACGGGGCTGCCGCGCATCTGGGCCGGTCCGTTCGGGTCGGCGGGCCGTGACGCGGTCGGCGGTGACGCGGCAGACGGTGACGCGGCGGGCCGGGGTTCGGTCGGCTGTGTCCCGTCTGCCGGCGTTCGGTCAGTCGTGTGCGGTCAGCCGGGGTTCGGTCAGCCGTGTGCGGCCTGCCGGGGTTCGGTCGGCCCCGGTCCGGTCAGCCGTGACGCGGTCAGCCGTGGTCCTGGAGCACCGAGAGGACGTTGCCCGCCGGGTCCGTGAACCAGGCGATGGCCGGCCCGCCCTCGACCCTCATGACGCCCTTGTCGTCGGTCTCGAAGTCCGGATAGCGCTCCAGGGTCACTCCGCGACCGGTCAGCTCGTCGACGGCTCCGTCGATGTCGTCGACCTCGAAGTTGAGGATCGTGAAGGTGGCGGGGGTGTGGTCGTCCTTGGGGTAGACGAAGATCCGGGTCCCCCCGGCCAGGGTGAGGAAGAGCATCCGCATGTCCCCCTCCCCCTCCTCCTCCACCGTCAGGCCGAGGGTCTCGCCGTAGAAGCGCCGGGCGGCGTCGAGGTCGTCGACCGAGAAGCCGCTGAACGCGGAGGTTTCGCCGAACATGACGTGCTCCCTTCCGGGGGCCTGGTCCGAGGCACCCCTTCCAGGATCCGCCGATCGGCCGGACTCCGCCGCCCGTCGGGGCGCGGAGTCCGTACCCGACGTGGTGCGCTCAGGGGGCGATCGGCAGCTGACGCTTGTGCTCGGTCAGCTCGTAGCGGCGCACGATGGAGGCGAAGGCGGCGGCCGAGACCGGCTTGCCCTCCAGGAAGTCGTCGATCTCGTCGTACGTGACGCCGAGTGCGTCCTCGTCGGGCTTGCCCGGGTCCAGGGTCTCCAGGTCGGCCGTGGGGACCTTCCACACCAGCTCGCCCGGGGCGCCGAGCTCGGCGGCGACCGCGCGGACGCGGCGCTTGGTGAGGCCGGTGAGCGGGACGACGTCGGCGGCGCCGTCGCCGAACTTGGTGAAGAAGCCGGAGACGGCCTCCGCGGCGTGGTCGGTGCCGACGACGAGACCGTCCTGGGCTCCGGCGACCGCGTACTGGGCGATCATCCGCTGGCGTGCCTTGATGTTGCCCTGCACGAAGTCCTGGTGGCGGGCGTCGCGGAAGGCCACCCCGCCGGCGACGCAGGCATCGAGGGCCGCGTCGCTCGCCGCCTTGACGTCCACGGTGAGGACCTGGTCGGCCTGGATGAAGCCCAGGGCGGTCTGCGCGTCCTTCTCGTCGGCCTGGACGCCGTACGGCAGGCGCATCGCGTAGAAGGTGGCGTCGTGACCGGCGGCGCGGGCCCGCTCCACGGCGAGCTGGCAGAGCCGGCCCGCGGTCGTGGAATCGACGCCTCCGCTGATGCCGAGCACGAGGCACCGCAGACCGGTGGAGGTGAGGCGCTCGGCGAGGAACGCCACCCGGCGCTCGATCTCCGCCTTCGGGTCGAAGGTCTCGGAGACCTGGAGGTCCCGGGCGATCTGCTGCTGGAGGGCGGTGGACGCCGGGTCGGTCACGGAGGGCTCCTCGTCAGGTTCGGTCGGCGGCGGCTCGGCGGGGTGCGGTGCTCCGCCCGTGGGTGCCGGGGCCGCGCGCCGTCGGGTCTACGGGGTCGACTCTACGCACCGGGACCCGGCGCCGTCGTCCTGACCTGCTGGTCCCGGCGGCGGGCCTCCGTTCCCGGACCCGGCGCCTCGTGGCGGGAGGGTGTCCACGCGCGCGCGGGACCTCGTCGGCGCCCGGTGCCGCTCCGCTCCCGGCCGACGGCCCCCGCGCCGCCCCGCACGGCCCTTCACGCCTGCCGGGGCCCGCGGAGCGCCCGGTCGAGGCCGTCCTGAGGAGGACCGGTGAGGGCGCGCACGAAGATCTCCTCGTACGCGGGCTCGCCGATGGTGGCGCGGACGGTGTCCGTGTACTTCTCCCGCAGCGCCCGCAGGCCCGGCAGTCCGCGCCGGGGCTGGCCCGTGGCACGCCAGTAGGCCTCCCCGGTGCCGGACACGTCGGCGGCCCGCTCGCCGTCGCCGGCCGCCGCGAGGGCGGTGGCGAGCACGTCGAGACCGAGGGCCACGCCGAGGCTCGCCCCGAGGCGGCGGGTGCCTTCGAGCATGGCGCGGGCGTGGCCCGCCGCGGTGGCCGGGTCGCCCTCCAGGAGGCCGGTGAGGGCCAGCTGGTACTCCAGGGCGGTTCGGGTCCAGTGCTCGTCGATCCCCTCGCACAGGGCGCGCAGGGCGAGGGCCCGCTCCCGGGCCTCGGCGAGCCGGCCGAGGCCGGTGAGGGCGAAGACCCGCACGAGGTGGCAGCGGAGCCGGGCGGCGGAGTCGGCGGGGCCGCCCCGGGCGGCGTCGAGGACGTGGCCCACGATGACGTACGCGGCCATCGGCCGGCCGGTGGTCAGGGCGAGGAGCCCGGCGAGGGCGGCGGCGTCGAGCGTCAGGTCACCGGGCCGCCCCGCACCGACGCTCCCCGGCCGTTCGCCGTCCTCGTCGTCCGGCCGGCCGGCGTCCCGTGCGCGCCCGGTCTCCCGTTCCGTGCTCTCGGTGTGTTCCGCGTACCGGGCCTCGCGGGCGCAGCGCTCGCTGACGTCCTGGGCGGGGCCGGACTCGCCCTGGAGGACGAGGGTGACGCCGAGTGCCCACAGGGCGCGGGCCCGGACGCGGCCGCGGGCCTCGCTGAGGAGGAGGGCCTGTTCGAGGCCGTCGCGGGCTTCGCGCAGGCGACCCCGGCAGGACCAGGCGAAGGCGACGGAGCCGACGAGGTCGAGGGCGGCGTCGGGGTCGGTGCGCAGCAGCCGGTCCAGCGCGGTGCGCAGGTCGGTGTGGTGGGCGTCGACGGTCCGGTACCAGCGCAGTTGGCGGGCGCCGTGCCATTCGCTCTCCGCCCGGCGGGCCAGACCGCGGAAGTGCGCGGCGTGGCGGGCGGCGACGGCCCCGGTCTCCCCGGTGCGGTCCAGCCAGGTCGCCCCGTACGCGCGGATCGTGTCGAGCATCCGGTGTCGCCCGCCCGCGTCCGGGGGGCGTACGACGCAGGCGCGGACGAGCCCGGCGAGCGCGTCCGGCAGGGTCGCCCGGTTCAGCGGGCCGCCGGCGCACACGGCGGTCGCCGACGCCAGGTCGAAGGGGCCCCGGAAGACGGAGAGACGGGCCCAGAGGAGCCGTTCGAGCGGTGCGCTCAGCTCGTGGCTCCAGCCGATGGCGGAACGCAGGGTCTGGTGGCGGCTCGGCCACACCCGCTCGGGGTGGACGAGCAGGTCGAAGCGGGCGCCGGGCGGGGCGTCGAAGCGGGTGCCGAGCTGGTCGCGTACGGCTTCGACGCCCTGGAGGCGGATCTGCGCGGCGGCCAGTTCCAGGGCGAGCGGGATGCCTTCGAGGCGTACGCAGATCTCGCCGGCGGGGCCGGCCGCGGGGAAGTCCTCCCCTGCGGCGCGCCGGAGCAGCTCAAGGGCGTCCCGTCCGGAGGGCGGCAGCGGGTCGAGGTGGACGACGCGCTCCCCCGCGACGCCGAGGGGGAGCCGGCTCGTGGCGAGCACGGTGAGTCCGGGGGCGGCGGCGAGGAGTTCGGTGACGAGCCGGGCGCAGGGTTCGGCCAGGTGCTCGCAGGAGTCGAGGACGAGCAGCAGCCGGTCGTGGGCGAGGCGGCGGCGGAGACCGGTGGTCGCCATGCCGGGGGTGTGGTCCGACAGGTCGACGGAGTCGGCGACGAGTGCGACGAGCAGCCGGTCGCCGTCGAGCGGGGTGAGGTCGGTCCACCAGGCCCCGTCGGGGTAGCGGTCGGCGGCGCGGTGAGCGGCGCGCAGCGCGAGCCGGGTCTTCCCGACTCCCCCGACGCCGGTCACGGTGACGAGGCGGTGCTCCGCCAACGCGGCGGAGATCCGCTCCAGTTCCGTGCGGCGTCCCACGAAACCGGGGTTCTCGTCCGGAAGATGTCCACGCACGCGAGCAGTCTCTCTCATGACGGCCGCGAACGGGCCTCCAGGACGGCTTCGTTACGCACCTTCGACCGTCACGACCACCGAGTGCCACCCCTGCGCGCCGTCGGGCATCGTGGGGGTGCGCCGTTCGGGCTGGGTGGCGCCGGTGCCGTCGGTGGCGCGGACGGTGAGGGTGTGTCGGCCGGGGGTGGCCGTCCAGGGGTACGTCCACTGGCGCCAGGTGTCACGGCTGTCCTCGGCGGCGAGCCGGGCGTCCTGCCAGGGGCCTTCGTCGATCCGTACCTCGACGCGCCGGATGCCCCGGTGCTGGGCCCAGGCGACGCCGGCGACCGTGACGGTACCGGCGGCGGGGCGGCCGAAGGGGCGGGGGGTGTCGATGCGGGACTGGGTCTTCACGGGGGCCTGGGCGGCCCAGCCGCGCGGGACCCAGTAGGCGTCGTAGGCGTCGAAGGTGGTGAGCTCGATGGACTCGATCCACTTGCAGGCGGAGACGTAGCCGTACAGGCCGGGGACGATCATGCGGACGGGGAAGCCGTGGGTGAAGGGCAGGGGTTCGCCGTTCATGCCGAAGGCGAGGAGGGCGTCACGGCCGTCCATGATGTCCTCGACGGGAGTGCCGATGGTCATGCCGTCGACGGAGCGGGCGACGAGCTGGTCGGCGGGGCCGCCCTCGGAGGGCGGGCGGACGCCGGCCTCGCGGAGCAGTTCGGCGAGGGGGATCCCGAGCCAGCGGGCGTTGCCGACGTAGGGGCCGCCGACCTCGTTGGAGACGCAGGCGAGGGTGATGTCCCGCTCGACGGTCCTGCGGGCCATGAGCTCCCGCAGGGTGAGGGTGAGGTCCCCGCGCACGCCGGTGCCGTGGAGACGCAGCCGCCAGCGGTCGGCGTCGACCTTGGGGACGACGAGCGCGGTGTCGACGCGGTAGAAGTCGCGGTTGGGCGTGACGAAGGGGCTGATGCCGGGGACGCGGAGCCGCGCTCCCGCGGGGACGGGCGGGGCCGGGGAGGCGGGGCGGGGCAGTCGTACGGCCGCGCGGGAGGCGACGGCGTTCTCCTCCACCGGTGAGGTGACCGTCCGGCCGAGGGCGGCGGCCCCGGTCGCGGCGAGTCCGGTGGAGGCGGCGACGATGAGGAAGCGCCGCCGGTCGGGGCGGGTCGCTCCGGTCTTCGGGGGTGTCGGGGTGAGCAGGCCGGTCAGGGCGTACAGCAGGACCGCGCCGACGACGGCGCCGATGAGGGAGGGCACGGCGTCGAGGGCGGAGTCGGAGTCGGGGCGGGTGACGGCGGCGAGGGCCCCGAGGAGGCCGAAGGCGGCGACGGCGAGGGCGCCGAGCCGTCGGTGGCGGAGTGCCAGCAGCCCGATGCCGAGGGCGAGGAGGGCCAGGAGGACCAGGATGCCGAACTGGAGGACGGTCTTGTCGCTCTCGCCGAAGGTGCGGATCGCCCAGTCCTTCAGGGCTGCCGGGGTCCGGTCGACGACGGCGTCGCCGATGGCGAGGACGGGGCCCGCCTCGGGTCGTACCCGGGAGGCGACGAGATCCGCGACGGCGAGCGAGACGTACGCGGCGAGGAGGCCGCCCAGCGCGGCGAGGAGCCGGTCGGTACGGGTGGGCTCGCGGTCCGTGTCCCGTGGGGTCCCGCTGGTCCTGGTGGCGTTCATGGTGGGTACTTCGGCACCCGGCGGTCGCCGGATGGGTGTCTTCACCCGGGCGGCGTAGCTTCGGCGGATGCGGGGCGGCGCGGTCGGAGGACGCCCGGGCTGCGGCGTCAGCGGGTGCGGGGCGGGGTGTCGTGGCCGTCCAGGTGCTCGCCCGGGGTGGCGAGTTCTTCGACGGCGCCGGCTCCGACGACCGCGCCGCTGGACTTCTTGCCGCGCCGCAGCCGTCCTTCGAGCCGGGAGGCGAAGGTGGTGAGGGCGAAGTTGAGGATGACGAAGATGACGGCGACGACCGTGAAGCAGGCGATGGTGTTGGCTCCGTAGTTGGCGCTCAGGGGGCGGACGGAGGCGAGGAGTTCGGAGAAGCCGAGCATCGCGCCGCCGAGGGCGGTGTCCTTGACGATGACGACGAGCTGGCTGACGAGCGCGGGCAGCATGGCGGTGACGGACTGCGGGAGGAGCACGTACGCCATGGTCTGGCCCTTGCGCATGCCGATGGCCTTCGCCGCGTCGGTCTGGCCGACGGGGAGGGCGAGGATGCCGGCGCGGACGACCTCGGCGAGGACGGAGGCGTTGTAGAGGACGAGGCCGGTGACGACGGCGTACAGCGGGCGGGTCTCGGGGCTGATGGCGGCGAACTCGGAGTAGGCCGCGTTGGCGAACAGCATGAGGATCAGGACGGGGATGGCCCGGAAGAACTCGACGACGGTGCCCGCGGCGCCCCGGAGGGCACGGTGGTCGGAGAGGCGGGAGATGCCGAGGAACGCGCCCAGGGGCAGGGCGATCACCATGGCGAGCGCGGCGGCGATCACGGTGTTCCTGAGGGCGGGCAGGACGTAGGTCTCCCAGACGCGCGGGTCTGTGAAGAAGGGCGCCCACTTGGCCCATTCGAGCTGGTTCTTGTCGGCGAGGCTCACCGTGACCCACCACACGACCGCGGCGAGGGCGGTGAGGAACAGCAGGGTGTAGAGGAGGTTGCGCCGCCGGGCGCGGGGGCCGGGGACGTCGTAGAGGACGGTCGGTCCGGTCTTCACCGCCTCACCGCCGCCTTCTTGGCGACCCAGCCGAGGAAGAGCCCGGTGGGCAGGGTGAGGCAGATGAAGCCGACGGCGAAGATGGCGGAGATGAGGATGAGTTGGGCTTCGTTCTCGATCATCTCGCGCATCAGCAGAGCGGCTTCGGCGACGCCGATGGCGGCGGCGACGGTGGTGTTCTTGGTGAGGGCGATGAGGACGTTGGCCAGCGGGCCGACGACGGAGCGGAAGGCCTGGGGGAGCACGATGATCCGCAGGATCTGGGGGAAGCTCAGCCCGATGGCGCGGGCCGCCTCGACCTGCCCCAGGGGGACGGTGTTGATGCCGGAGCGGATGGCCTCGCAGACGAAGGCGCTGGTGTAGGCGATGAAGCCGAGGACGGCGAGCCGGAAGTTGATGGTGGTGAAGCGGTCGGCGCCCAGGCTGACCCCGAGGGTCTGGAAGAGGCCGAGCGAGGTGAAGACGATGATGACGGTGAGGGGGATGTTGCGGACGATGTTGACGTAGACGGTGCCGAAGCCCCGCATCAGGGGGACGGGGCTGACCCGCATGGCGGCCAGCAGCGTCCCCCAGATCAGGGAGCCGATCGCGGAGTACACGGTGAGCTGCACCGTCACCCAGAAGGCTCCGAGCAGGTCGTACCCCTGCAGGAAGTCGAACACGGCGACCCACTCACTTCACGACGACGCCGATCTTCGGTGCGGGTTCGCTCTGGTAGCCGGCGGGGCCGAAGTTCTTCTTCACCGCCGCGTCCCAGGAGCCGTCGGCGACCATCTTCTCCAGGGCCGTGTTGATCTTGGCCTTGAGGTCGCTGCCCTTCTGGACGCCGATGCCGTAGTTCTCGTTGCTCATCTTGAAGCCGCCGAGCTTGAACTTGTCCTTGAACTGGCTCTGCGAGGCGTATCCGGCGAGGATCGAGTCGTCCGTGGTGACGGCGTCGATGACGCCGTTCTCGAGTCCGGTCAGGCACTCGGAGTATCCGCCGTACTCCTGGAGCTGGGCGTCGGGGGCGATCTTGTCCTTCACGTTCTGCGCGGACGTCGAGCCGGTGACCGAGCAGAGCTTCTTGTTGTTCAGGTCGGACGGCTGCTTGACGGAGTCGTCGTCGGCGCGGACCAGGACGTCCTGGTGGGCCAGGAGGTAGGGACCGGCGAAGTCGACCTTCTCGGCGCGCTCGTCGTTGATGGAGTACGAGGCGGCGATGAAGTCCACGTCACCGCGCTGGAGCAGCGTCTCCCGGTCCGCGCTCTTGGCCTCCTTCCACACGATGTCGGACGGGTCGTGGCCGAGTTCCTTGGCGACGTACGTGGCCACGTCGACGTCGAAGCCGGTGTAGGTGCCGTCGGGGGTCTTGAGGCCGACGCCGGGCTGGTCGAACTTGATGCCGACGGTGATCTCGTCGCCGCCGTGGTCGCGCGGCACGGCGCCGGCCGCTCCGCTCGCGAGTCCTGCGGAGGTGACGGAGAGGACGACGGCGGCGGCGACGGCCACGGCGGCCCTGCCGGTCCTGAGCGGGTTCATGATCATGAGGATCACCCCTGGGGGCTGCTGGTCGGGCGACGGCCGTGGCTCGACGGCCGGCCGCGGCTAGTGGTGGAGGATCTTGGAGAGGAAGTCCTTGGCGCGGTCGCTGCGCGGGTTGCCGAAGAACTCGTCCGGGGTCGCCTCCTCGACGATCCGGCCTTCGGCCATGAAGACGACCCGGTTGGCGGCGGAGCGGGCGAAGCCCATCTCGTGGGTGACGACCACCATCGTCATGCCGTCCCTGGCGAGTTGCTGCATGACCTCCAGGACCTCGTTGATCATCTCGGGGTCGAGCGCGGACGTCGGCTCGTCGAAGAGCATCACCTTCGGATCCATGGCGAGCGCGCGGGCGATCGCCACGCGCTGTTGCTGGCCACCGGAGAGCTGAGCCGGGTACTTGTCCGCCTGCGAGGCGACGCCGACCCGGTCCAGGAGGGCGCGGGCGCGCTGCTCGGCCGCCTTGCGGTCCTTCTTGCGGACCTTGATCTGGCCGAGGGTGACGTTGTCGAGGACCGTCTTGTGCGCGAACAGGTTGAAGGACTGGAAGACCATGCCGACGTCGGCGCGCAGGGCCGCCAGTTCCCGGCCCTCGGCGGGCAGGGGGCGTCCGTCGACGACGATCTCGCCCTTGTCGATGGTCTCCAGGCGGTTGATCGCCCGGCACAGCGTCGACTTCCCCCCGCCCGACGGCCCGATGACGACGACGACCTCACCGCGGTGGACCGTCAGGTCGATGGACTGGAGGACGTGCAGCGTGCCGAAGTGCTTGTCGACGGCGCGCAGCACGATGAGCGCGTCGCCGCTGTCAGGGACGGGCATGGCACCCTCCTGGCTCGCGCCCCCGCTTGCCGCTGGCTTCTCACGTTCATGCTCCGCCCTCCGTCCGCGCCCCGCACGCCGGAGGGGGCGCGCGCCGGGGCGGCCTGGCGGACACTGGGGAGAGGAGCCAGTGCGCGAGGAGGGTCCGCCATGAGAAGTGCCGCACCCAAGGTCAGCACGTTGCCGACGGAGCACCGGGAGCGCCTGATGGCCTTCGCCGAGGACGTGTACTTCGACTCCGGTCACCGACTGTTCGAGGAGCAGCAGCACGCCGACCGGTTCTGGATCGTGAAGACGGGCGCGGTGACGCTCGACGCGAAGGTGCCCGGCCGCGGGTCGCCGGTGATCGAGACCCTGCGTCACGGGGAGCTGGTCGGCCTGTCGTGGCTGTTCCCGCCGTATCTGTGCCAGTCGGGGGCCGAGGCGATGACGCCGGTACGGGCGTACGAGTTCAACGCCCCGGCCGTCCGTTCGATGTGCCGCTCGGACACGGAGTTCGGCGCCTCGGTCATGTTCTGGGTGGGCGCCATCCTGGCCCACCGCCTCCAGGTGACGCGGGTCCGCCTCCTCGACCTGTACGCCCCGCACGGGAGCGGCATCCTCGCCTGAGGCCCACGGGCGCTCTCCGGGAGCGGGACGGTACGGTGGGAGCGGTCGGCGGGCCGGGCCCGCCCGTCGCCGGCCTCCTCCCCCGCTCCGGCGACGAGCTGCGAGGCCAGGCATGAGCCAACCGACTTCGGCACGCGAGGCGATCGCCCTCGTCTGTGGCGACGACTTCTCCGAACTTCCCTTCACCGAGGGCCCTTTGGCGGCTGACGGACCGCTCGGCTGGCCCGGCTACTCGGCCGCTCACGCCCGCGCCTCCGCCCGTACCGGCGAGACCGAGTCGGTGGTCTGCGGTACGGGTGTGGTGGGCGGGGTGCCGGTGGTCCTCATCTCGTTCGAGTTCGGGTTCCTCGGCGGTTCCATCGGCGAGCGGACGGGGGCGCGTGCCGCCGCCGCCCACGCGCTGGCCCGTGCTCGACGGCTGCCCGTGGTCGTCCTGCCCGCCACCGGCGGCAGCCGGATGCACGAGGGCATGCGCGCCCTGCTCCAGCTCCAGTTCCTGGCGGGCGAGTCCGCTCTCACCCGGGCCGCGGGGCTGCCGCAGCTCGCCGTCCTGCGGGATCCGACGACGGGCGGCGGCTGGGCCACGCTCGGCGCCGGGTCGGACGTCGTCCTCGCCCTGCCGGGGGCACAGGTCGCCTTCGCGGGTTCCCGTGTCCGCCCGCCTGACGCGGACCCCGCCGCGTACACCGCGGAGGCGCAGCTCGCGCACGGCCACATCGACGCGATCGTGCCTCCCTCCGCGCTGCGTGACACCCTCGGCCGCTGGCTCTCCCTGCTCACCCGCCCCGCCGAGGGCCCGGTCCCGCCGCCACGCGCACTCGGCGATCCGGGTGCGCCGCCCTCCGCGAGCGGCCGGGAGGCGGTGGCGCGCGCACGGCACCCCGGGCGGCCCCGGGCCGGGGCGTACCTCGACGCGGGGTTCACCGTGCGTGAGGAGATCTCGGGCGACCGCTGCGGCGGGGTCGACCCGGGTATGCGGTGCGGATTCGGACGGCTCCCCGACGGCCGTACCGTCGCCTACGCCGCCCAGTGCGGTACGGCGACCGGGCCGGCCGGCTTCCGGACGGCGGCCCGGCTGGTACGGCTCGCGGACCGGCTCGGCATCCCCGTCCTCACGCTGATCGACACGCCGGGGGCGGCCAACGACCCGGCGGCGGAGCGCGCGGGTGCGGGCCCCGCCATCGCCGACCTGTTCGCCGCCGTCGCCTCCGCGAGCGTCCCCCTCACGTCCCTCCTCATCGGCGAGGGCGGTTCGGGTGGCGCGCTCGCCCTCGCCGCGCCCGGCAACCTCTGGGCCACACCCGACAGTTACTTCTCCGTGATCGCCCCGGAGGCGGCCGCGTCCATCCTGAAGCGCCCACCGGAGGACTCGGGCACGACGGCGGACCATCTGCGCCTGCGGCCGCAGGACCTCGTCGCTCTCGGGGTCGTCCGCGGCGTCGTCCCGGCGTAGGCCGGCCTGCCACTCGGACAAGAGTGCGCGAGAACAATCAGAGCCCGTGATGATGACGCTTGACACATTCCGAGCGCCTCCAGCTCACCCGCCGCTCTTGTGCTGGCTGGACCGATCTGCGGCGAGGCGGGGGCGCGGGACCCGCCCGACAGGAGATCGTCAGATTCCGGGCCCGTACCCCGGATCGGGGTCCTGCCGCGGGTGCCACACGGTGGAGACGCCCCAGAGGCCGAGCCCTGCGACGACGACACAGACGAGCAGCGCGGCCCACGGCCGCAGCCACCGCGTCGCCGCCGCCCAGGTCAGGGGCGGAACGAGGACGCCGGCGAGAAGGATCAGCGGGACGTCGACGAGGATGACGCTCCAGTCCCGGGCGTGCGCCTCGAATCCGCCGTCGATGCTGAACGCCGCTCGGGGCAGCGCGAAGGCCCCGGCCACGACGACTCCGACGATCGCCAGCGCACAGCCGATGGCGCTCTCCGCCGGGCCGCCGGGGTCGTCGCTGTCGTCGACGTCGCCGTCGTCGCTGTCGTCGGCGTCCTCCGGGTCTTCGGCCATGGGGAGGGGTGCGTTCTCGCTCATGTCCGCGAGGGACGCCGACCGCGCCCACCACGGTTCCCCACGCGGGGCACGGCTGGCCGAACGGGCGGCCGCGGGTGACCATGGAGGACGGGACCCGACCGGGAGGCACGCAGGGCTGGGAGGCACCCGTGGCGCACACCGGCACCACCACCGACGTACTGATCGTGGGCGCGGGACCTGTCGGTCTGAGCGCCGCCGGGGAACTCCGTCGCCACGGGGTGCGCTGCCGCCTCGTCGAACGACTGCCGGCCCGGCTGCCGTACGCCAAGGCGGTCGGGATCCAGCCGCGCACCCTGGAACTGTGGGACCGGATGGGCCTCGTCCGCGCCGTGCTTGAGGCCGCGGTCCCGATGCGGGGCCAACTGACCTATGTCAACGGGCGCGAGGCGGCACGGATCGACCTCGAACTGCCTCCCGAGGTGCCGTACGGATTCGCCGCGCTGCCTCAGTACGAGACCGAGCGCCTCCTCGAGGAGTACCTCGCCGGTCTGGGGACGGTCATCGAACGCGGCACGGAGCTGACCTCGTTCGAGCAGGACGCGGACGGCGTCACCGCGCGCCTCCGCACCGCGACGGGGGCCGACGAGGAGCTGCGGGTCCGCTACCTGATCGGCTGCGACGGCGCGCACAGCGTCGTACGCAAGACGCTGGGCCTGTCCTACGAGGGCGGTGCGTTCCCGGAGTCGTACATGCTGGGCGACGTCGTGGCCGAGAGCGACTGGGATCTGCCCGACGGGTACGCCCTCCGCTCCGAGCACCGCGCCGCCGACGGTTCGACCGATGACGTGCTGGTCTGCATCCCGCTGCCGGGGGCGGGGCGCTACCGGATGTCGATGAGGGTGCCGCCCGACCTGGCGGATCGTGCCGCTGCGCAGGCGGAGTCCGGCCGCGTCGCTCACGGCCTCCAGGGCGGGGACGGCCCGGACCTGGCCCGTCTCCAGGCCGTCGTCGACCGGCTCGCTCCGCGTCCCACCCGGCTCTCCGACCTGCGCTGGTCCTCGGTCTTCCGCATCAGCCACCGCATCGTCGACCGCTACGGCGCGGGGCGGGTCTTCGTCGCGGGCGACGCCGCCCACATCCATCCGCCCACCGGCGCGCAGGGCATGAACACGGGCGTCCAGGACGCCGTCAACCTGGGCTGGAAGCTCGCCCTCGTGGTACGCGGCGAGGCCGGGCCCGCGGTGCTCGCCAGTTACGACGCCGAGCGCCGTCCGGTGGGCGAGGAGGTCGTCGGCCGTACCGTCCGGCATTCCGCCCGCGGCTTCGAGAACGACCCCGACGACCGGCGGACCGTGATCCTCCGGGAGGCGCAGCTCCTCGTCGGCTACCGCGACGGTCCGCTCTCGGGCATGCCGTACGGCCCGGTCGACGCGCCGCAGCCGGGTGACCGCGCCCCGGACTGCGCCGGGCTTACCACGTCCGTCGCCGCCTTCCCCCTGCGTCTGCTCGACGTCCTGCGCGGGCGCGTCGGGCACGTCGTCCTGTTGTACGGGGCGGAGGTCGCCGCCCTGGCCGGGGCGACGGCGGACGCGAGGGAGGCCGGCGGCGACGCCCTCACCGTCCTCGCCGTGCTGCCTCGGGAGGCCTCGGGGCCCGCGCAGGCGCCGCCCGACTCCCTCGGGGTGCCGACATATCTGGATGCCGCCGGGGAGTTCGCACAGCTCTACCGCCCCGAGGGCGACACCGGCTTCCTGGTACGCCCGGACGGGCAGCTCGCCGCCCGGTTCCCACTCGGCGGCACCACGGCCGCCCTGTCCGACTACCTCAGGACGCTGACCGCCTGAGCCGCCCCGCGACCCATGACCCGGGCGTCGGGCGCCGGACGCCGGGCACTGGACGCCGCACGCCGGACGCCGGCGGAGCCGGTCGGCTCACCCCTCGGGCGGTCGGGCCTCCTCCGTCGTCCCGCGGGCCTTCCGTAGCGCCGTGTGGACCGACCAGACCACCGAGACCAGCGGCACCGCGACCACCGCGCCCACGATGCCCGCCGCGATCGAGCCCGCGATGACCGAGATCGCCACCACCAGGGGATGCAACCGTACGGCCCAGCTCATCACGAGCGGGTGCAGGAGGTGCCCTTCCATCTGGCCGATCACGACGATCAGGGCGACCACGATCCCCGCCACCAGCGGGCCCTGGGACGCCAGGGCCACGACGGCGGCGACGGCGAGGGCGATCGGTGAGCCGATCAGCGGAATGAACGCGGCCAGGAATTCGAGCAGGGCCAGCGGTACCGCGAGCGGGACGCCGAGGAGCCACAGCGCGACGCCGACGAGCACCGCGTTCACCGCCGCCACCAGCACGATCCCGTGGGTGTAGCCGGTGAAGGTGCGCCAGGCCGCCCGCCCGCCGACCGCCACCCGGTCACGGGCCGAGGGGGGCAGCTGTGCCTGGAACCACACCCACTGCCGGTCCCCCGAGTGGATGAAGAACACCGCGCAGAACAGCGCGAGGGCCAGGGTCGTCAGGACGGCCACCACATGGCCCGCTCCGCTCAGCGCCTCACTGACCAGGGTCGAACGGTGACTGGAGACGAACGCGCCGACCTTGTCCTGGAGGCCGGTCAGGGCGCCCGGGTCCAGCCGGAACGGCGGCCGTTCCAGCCAGTCCTCGATCCTGCCGAGGCCGTCCCGGAACTCCCGTACCAGGGTCGTGCGCTCGCCCGCGACCGCCTCACCGACCAGCGTGAGCGCACCGAGGACCAGCGCGACGCTCCCGAGCAGCGTGAGGGCGACCGCCGGCGGGCGTGGCAGCCCCCGGGCCACCACGTCGGCGACGGGGCGCAGCAGCGCGGTGATCACCAGGCCGAGGAACACGGCCACGCCGACCTCGTGGAAGCGTCCGAGGACCGCGAACAGGCTGTAGACGAGCGCGCCGACGACGAGCAGCCGCCACGCGTAGGCGGCGGCCGTACGAAGGAGGGGGGTCACCGTCGGTGGTGTGCCTGGCTGCATGGCGGACGACGTACCACCGCAGGCCCCCTCCCCCACACCCGCGGGGACACATTCGCCCGACACGCGCGCGGGATTCGCCCGACCGGGGCTGACGAGCGACGGCTCCCGGCTCCGGGCCACGGCAGGGTTCCCCGGCGAGCGCCCGCCGTCAGGACCTCGTACGCGGTGCCGACGACGCCGGTTCCGACAGCGCCGGTGCCGACAGCGCCGGTGCCGACGACGCCGGTTCGGACAGCGCCGGTGCCGACAGCGCCGGCGCCGACGAGGGCGGGAGCGGCGCGATCGTGGTGGGTGCCGTGGCGGCCACCGCTGCCACGGCCGTCCGGTCGTGGTCCGTCCATTCGAGGAGCGTCAGGTCGTTCCGGCCGGCCTTCAGGCGGGCCTCGGCGCGGACCCACAGCCGGAGCAGCTCCGGGCCGGGGTCCGGCCGGGCGGTGGCCTCGCGGAGGTCGGCTTCGGGCAGCAGGCGCCGCAGGACCCTCAGGGGGCCGGGGCGACGGGTGGACGGCTCCACGTCGATGCCGATCGCCCCCGGGCCGACGGCCGCCGCGACCACGCCGTCGGCGTGGCTCAGGCTGATGCCCACGCCGGGGTGACCGCGCAGGTACGGGCGTCCGTGTCCGTGCCGTCCGCAGGTGGGGCACAGCTGGTCAGGAACCGACTCGTCCCACGCCAGGCCGGTGAAGCGGGCCACGCACAGCCGGGCCAGGAGCCGGGCCGCCGTCACGTCGTCGCGGCGGGCGGGCAGGCGTATGCCCGCGAGCCGGCGCCGTTCCCAGGGTGCGAGCAGGCCCTCGTGCAGCTCCGGGCGGTCGAGGACCTCACGGGTGGTCGCCACCACGGCCAGGCCCGTGCGGTCGTGGCCGTCCCGGCCGCCCGCCGGGCGGAGGCTCACCGGACGGCGTCGCTCAGGAAGCGCCGGCGGACGCGCGAGAGCGTGCGGAAGTCGTCGATGGTGACGTCCTGGAGGTCGATGGGGGCGCCGGACAGGTCCTCCAGGAGGTCGATGAACTCGAGGAAGTCCATGGAGTCGATGAGACGGGCCTCGATGAGGTCCTCGTCGGCGTCGATCGGGCCGTCGAGGCCGGGGTTCTTCTCGTGCAGCCACGCGGCGATGCGTTCCATGGGGCGGGGTCGCTCCTTACTGGTGTTGCGGGATACGTGAGGGCCGTGTCTCAGAGGCGGGCGTCGCGGAGACGGACCAGGGCCTGCCCGGGGGTGCCGTGGGCGAGGATCATCGCGTGGATCCAGCGCTCCAGGCCGAAGGCGACGCAGGCGCTGTACGCCGGTCCTTCCGACCCGGCGCGGATGTCCAACCGCTCGCCGAAGAAGTTGCGGTGGCGGTTCACGGAGGCGATGGCGGTTCCGTCGGGGGCGCAGAACTCGTGCTTGACGGGGTCGAGAGCCATCAGCCGGGCCCGGGAACCGCCCTTGTCGTAGAACGGGTCGTCGGCCACGGCCCTGTTCAGTTCGAGACCGAGGCGCGCGGCCGCCTCCAGGATGAACTCCGCCCCCCGGTCGAGGTGTTCGAGGGCACCCTGCTTGGTGCCGAGGTACAGGACCTCGCGCATGTGGAAGCCCCAGAGCCGGCGCAGCCCGTCGTAGTGGGTCTCGTTGCGGAAGCAGCGGCCGGAGGCGGAGAGGCGGAGACCGTCCTCGCCGACGTCCCGGCCCTCCAGGGAGAGCAGGAGTCCGTAGCAGGTGGCGGACGGCAGCAGGTGGCCGGTCGGCCGGAGCGGCAGCTCTCCCGGTGTCCCGCCGGCCGCGAGCCCGTCGAGTGCGTCGGGGGCGAAGCGCCCGGCGGAGACGCCGAGATGGGGGAAGTTGCGGAAGAAGTCGAGTCGCGCCAGGCCCTCCACGGACAGCAGCGGCGGGCCGACGACCTCGGGCGCGGACAGCCGTGCGGCCAGTCCGGTGAGCAGCTCGTCCAGACCGCGCAGGAGCGCGGTGTGGACCGGGTCGAGGGTGATCAGGCCCGCACCGGGACTCCGCAGACCGCCGTCCGGCAGAGCTGTGGCGCTGGATGTGCTCATGGATACCGCTCCCTGTGTGCTGGGCGTGGCGAACAGTCGAGGGTGTCGGTCGGATGGGGGCGGCACGCATGCCGACTGATACGCCATCAGGAACCGGACTGCGCAGGGGGACAGTAGGCCAGCCCCGCGGATATTGTCTAGACCAAAGCTACCCGGCCGGCGGACCTTGCCGAGCGACGACCGGAGGGATCCGGCCAACCAACTCCGCATATTGAGATGGCACTTGACAACAGCTATGGTCTAAACCAATTCTGCTGAAACGGCATGGCGCCCCGCTGCTCCTCGCCGGCAGCTCCCGCACCCCGCGCCGTGTCGTAGCCGTCCGTCCGCACCGTCCGTCGATGCCGTCCACCACCGGCCCCCCGCCGGGGGTCGCCCCGTGCTGTCCACCCGCCGGGCAGCCTCCCCGACTCCCGCTTCGGAAGGACCCCATGGACTCCCGCTCTGGAGGGACCACATGACGACCCCCGCTCCCGACCGTTCCCGGCCCAGGCCCGGGCCGCGCCTCCACCGCGCCGCCTCGGACCGGCCGTACTTCAGCGCGGACGGCGAGTCCTACCTCGCGCAGACCACCCTGCGGGAACTGACGAAGACACGGCCGCTGCGGGTGCTCTCCGAGGAGGACTTCGCCCACTGGCAGACGTACGGCTACGTGATCGTCCGCGAGGCGGTCCCTGCGGAGGCCGCGCGGCGTCTGCTCGACTTCACCTGGGAGTTCCAGGGCCTGGACCCCGAGCGGCCGGACAGCTGGTACGAGGACCGGCCGTTCCGTTCCGAGCTGGACCGGCAGCTGCACGTGTACGGCTTCGTGGAGGCGTACCACCACCAGCTCCTCTGGGACAACCGGCAGGCCCGGCGGGTCTACGACGCCTTCGTGGACGTGTGGGACTGCGAGGAGCTGTGGGTCACCCAGGACCGGCTCAACCTCAACCCGCCCAACATCAGGAACCGGGACCGCGCCCTGATCGAGCCCACGGACCGGGGCTTCGACATCGAGCTGCACTGGGACATCGACACCACGCTCGGCGTCCCGCCGCAACGGGTGCAGGGCATCATCGCGCTCAACGACACCCGGCCCGAGTCGGGCGGATTCCAGTGCTGCCCCGAGCTGTTCCGGCGCTTCGACGAGTGGAAGGTCGGCGCACCGGCGGACCGGGACCCCCTCCGCCCCGCCGTGGACCGGACGGAGTACCCCGTCGTACGGCCCGACCTGCACCCCGGCGACCTGCTGATCTGGAACGGCCTCCTCGCGCACGGCGTGGCCCGCAACACGTCCCGGGACCAGGTGCGGGCCGTCCAGTACCTGTCGATGATGCCCGCCCTGGAGGAGCACGAGCGGCTGAGGCGGTCCCGCGTCGACGCGTGGCGGCACCTGCGGACCCCGCGCTGGAACCGGACCCTGGTCGGCGACCCCGTACGCCACGAGTCCGAGCGGTACCCCACCGCCACCCTGAACGCACTCGGGAGCCGGCTGCTCGGACTCACCTCGTGGAGCGACACGAGCGATACAGGTGGAACGGGCGATACAGGAGACGCAAGCGGGGAGCCGGCGTGCGCCGTGTCTGTCTGACCCTGCCCACCGACCGGGCCTGCGCCGCGACCCTGAGGGCCGTGGCCGAGGAAGCGGCCTACGGCGCGCGTCACTTCGGCGTCGAGATGCGTCTGCTCGTCCTGGACTCCTCGGACGCCCCCGTGCTCGCCGAGCACCGGCGGGTGGTGGCTTCGCTGCCCCCGATGCCCGGTGTGGTCGTGCACCACCTCGACGAGGACGAGCAGCGGGCCTTCCTGCGGGAGGTGATCGCCGGGTCCGGCGTCCCCGGGCCGGACCGGGTGCTGGACCTGATGCTGCCGACGCGCGTCTCCTACGGGGCCTGCACCAACCGCGCCTTCCTCATCGCGGAGGCGCTCGGCTGCACCTCGGTGCACCGCAGGGATTCGGACAGCCGGTACCAGTACCTCGACGGCGAACCGGTCTTCCCCCTCCACCACGAACTCACGGCGCTCGGGCGGCGCGCTGCCGACGTGGTGAGCCTGGTGTCCCGGAGCAGGCTCGACCCGGCGTACGCGGATCGCCGGGTGGCCATGGTCGGCGGCTCCTTCATCGGCGAGATGTCCGTGGACGTGGCCGAGATCCGGCGGCTCGACCCGGCCGTCTACGAGGACGTCGTCGGCCTGTCGATCCCCGCCGGCTATCCGGAGGTATGGCGCAGGAACCTGATCGACGAGTCCTTCCGGGGCGCCGGAACCGCCGCGTTCACCGGCGACCGCACCACGCTCACGCGCGTCAGCCCGACCCGCGTGGACATGTGCAACATCGCCTTCGACCGCGAGGTCTACGGCCGCGTCCCGCTGCCGCCCGCCACCGACACCATCGGCAGCGACTACTTCCTCCTCCACCTGGTCCACGACGCGGGCCTGCCGGGGGTCCTGCACAACAGACACATCGTCAATTTCCATACCGCTGAACGTCGCTCGGACGAAGGCTTCCTCTCCTACCACCTGCGGTTCGCCAAGTTCCTGCTCTCCTCCCCGCACCTCAGCCACGTGTACGCCCGGACGAAGGAGGCGGGCGACGGCCTGCTCGACGCCGAGGGCCATGTCCGGTCGGCGGCCGTCGCCGGGTTCGCGAGGGACAGCACCCGGGTGGACCGGGCGGAGAACGTCGAACGGCTCGACGTCCTCGACCGCTCGTACCGCACCCTGGGCGGCCGTTACGCCACGGCGGCGGAGCTGCTCGCCGCCCGCCGTGACCGGCTGATCGACGAGGCCCGGCAGGACATGGAGGAGTTCGCCTTCCTGACCGAGGCCTGGGAAGCGCTGACCCGGGCAAGCCGCGCGTCCTCGTATGCGAGGCACCCGAACCACCCGACGCACCCGGGGCATCAGGGGCGCCCGATGCGTTCGGACACCCCCCACGCCCGCACCCTCACCGTCCGGTACACGGGCGGTACGGAGCGCCGGGGCCCCGTCGCGATGGGGCAGGCCAACATGATCCGCTGCATGCTGCGGGACGAGCCCGCCCACATCAACATCCACGATGTGTGGCCGGTTCCCGCAGGGACACCGGCGGAGGCGGCGATCGACGCCCTGCGCGAGCTCGTCGTACGGCACGAGGCCCTGCGGACGACGTTCCCGGACGCGGCAGGCGGCGCACCCCGCGAGCAAGCGGTGCACGCGGACGGCGAGTTCACCCTGACCGTTCTCGATCACGAGGAACTTCCCCGTGAAGCGGCAGCGCACGCAGAGTCGTTGGCCCGTGAGGCCCGGGGCGAACGGTTCCGGCTCGACCGGGACTTCCCCCTCCGGATCTCCCTCGTCGCCCGGTCCGGCGCACCCGTGTTCGTGGCCCTCGCGGCGAGCCACGCCGTGACCGACGTCAGCGCGCTCGCCGTACTGAAGGAGGAATGGCTGACCCTGCTCGCCGGGGACGCGCTCCCTCCCCTCACCTCCCTGACCCCGCTCGAACTCGCCACGGAGGAGGCGTCCGCCGCCGGCCTCCGGAAGTCGGAGGCGTCGCTGAGGCATTGGGAGCGGATCATCCGCACCGGACCGCAGGCCATGTTCGCGGAGCCGGGCGCCGAGGGCACCGAGGTGCGCGTGCCGCAGCTCACCCTCCGGTCCCGGCGGGGCGCGCGGGCCCTGGCACTCGTGGCGGAACGCACCGGCGGGCTGCCGTCCACCGTGCTGCTGACCGCGTGGTGCGCGCTCGTCGCCCACCGTACGGATCAGGCCACCTGCGTCGCCGCGGTCCCCACCTCCAACCGCTACCACCCCCGGCTCGCCCGCTCGGTGAACACCGTGTCCCAGGACGCCCTGCTCTCGCTCGACGTCCGGGTACCGACCTTCGACGCACTGCTGCGCAAGGCCTGGGGAGCGGCGCTCAACGCCTACCGGCACAGCCAGTTCGACGCGGTCGCCCTGTGGGAGATGATCGGGCGCGTCACCCACGAGCGGGGCAGCGGGTTCGCACGGGACGTCGTCTTCAACGACGTCAGCACGCTCCCCGCCAGGGTCGCCACGGTGTCCGCCGCGGCCGACGGCGGGACGGCGGACGGACCGGGCGCGGCGGCGCCGGAGCTGGAGCTGGAATGGGGCCCGGAGCAGGTCCTGCCGACCCGGGTCCTGACCTTCGTCCACGCGATCGAACCGATCGTCCACCTCGGGATGTGGGCCGATCCCGCCCTGTTCGGGCCGGAGGAGGCGGAGGGCTTCCTGAGGGGCCTCGTACGACTCCTGGAGGCGGCCGCCACCGAGGACGTACCCCTCGCCTCCCTGACCGAGGTGACGGGAGTGCGGCCGGTCGAGCGCGGTCCGGGGTGGTGCCTGGTCGACGGTTCCTGGACGTCGCCGCCCCTCGTGGCGGAGACGCTCGCCAAGGCTCTGGGCGGGCTTCCCGTCCACGTCACCGTGGAGGGCGACCCGGGCACGGACCCGGCGCAGTCGGCCCCCGGGCAGGGCACGGACCCGGAGGGGCCGTCACCCGGACCGACGCCGGCGCTGACCGCGTACATCGCCGCCGGCGGCACCCCGCTGACCCCGGCGGACGCGCACACCGCGCTGATGGACGTCCTTCCCGGCCGTCCGGGCGTACTGGCTCCGCGCCGGTACGTGATCGTGCAGGACCCGCCGGTGGAGGCGGACCGGAGCAGCGACTGGCTCCGGCAGCGGATTCTCGTGGAAGGGACCGGCCGGGAACGGCGGATGTGACATGACGATGAACGAGGTGACCGCGCGACGGGAGAAGGGCACTCCTCCCAGCCCCTGGCGGTCGAGTCGCTTCCGGCTGTTCTTCACCGCCCGCAGCACGTCGCTCCTCGCCGACGGCATGCTGATGGTGTCGCTGACGACCGCCGTGCTCGGGGCGGGCTACGGCGCTGCCGGTGTCGGGTACGCGCTGGCCGCGTGGATGGCGCCGATCGTGCTGCTCGTCCTCTTCGGCGGGGTCCTCGCCGATCGCTTCACACCGCAGGTGATGATGGTCGGCGCCGACGTGGTGCGGATGGCGGCGATGCTCGCGCTCGCGGTGCTGCTCGTCGCCACGGACGTCCGGCTGTGGCAGATCATGGCGTTGCTGGCGCTCAGCGGCGCGGCGACCGCGATGTTCCAGCCTGGTCTTGCCAGCCTGGTTCCCCAGGTCGCCGAGGACATCCAGCGGGCGAACGCGCTCCTGCGTGTCTCCGAGGCGATCTGCACCCTCCTCGGCCCCGGCCTGGCCGGTCTCCTCGTGGCCTACTGGGACGTGGCGGGCTCCTTCGTCGTCATCGCGGCGGCGTACGCGCTCAGCGCGCTCGGCCTGGCGCCGCTGCGCAGGCTGGGCACCGCGAGGGACGAGAGCGACGACCCGATGTGGCACCGGCTGGCCACGGGGTGGCACGAGTTCCGGTCCCGTGGCTGGCTGTGGGGGGTCATCGCCGTCTGGGCGGTGTACGGCCTCTTCGTCTTCGGCCCGGCTCTCCCGCTGGGCGCGGCGCTGCTCACGGAACAGCACGGGGCCAGCGGATACGGCTGGATCGCGTCGGCCGACGGCGCCGGCACGGTCGTGGGCGGCCTGCTCGGCATGCGTGTCCGGCCTCGGCGTCCGCTGGTCGCCGGGGCCTGCGCGATGTTCTTCTTCACTCTCAACCCCCTTGCTCCTGCACTGGGTTGGTCCTTCACCGCCACGGTGCTCACCGGGGTCGTGGCGGGCTGCGGGTTCGCCTTCTGGGGGGTCATGTGGGCGACGAGCGTGCAGTCCCACATCCCGCTGGCCGTCCTGAGCCGTGTCTCGGCGTACGACGTGGCCGGTTCCATCATGGTCATCCCGCTGGGCCGGGCCCTGGCCGGCCCGGCGGCCGACTCCTTCGGCGCGGACCGCGTGCTGTTGTTCTCGTCGGTCGTGGGCGTCGTGTGCATGGGCGTGATGCTCTGCGTTCCCGCCATCCGCGCCCTGGGGCGAAGTCCCGAGGAGACGGGCCGGCCGGCGGTGACGTAGCGGCCGCGCGGTGGTGCGCCGGGCATGTTTCGCGACCACCTGGGCAGTGGCACGGCGGAGAGGTGCGGGGGAAGACCTGCAAGGCGGTGACCGGTCGTGATCGACACGGACTTCGAGTTGTTGGACATCTCCTTGTACACGGAGGAGCCGGACCGCCGTGTGGTGCCCCTGCGGGGCCTGGACGCGCCGGACACACCCGAGATCCCGGAGGGGGCGGTGGTCAGCGTAGGACTCACCTTCCGTCTCGGCCGCGAGATCGAGGGGCTGGCGTTCGAGGACAGCCGTCACCACGAGGGGCTCGTGCTCGCGACCGTGCGCACGGTACTGGGCGGCTTCCGGGCGGGTGGTCCGTACGAGGTGAGGCTGCAGCCGGAGCGACTCCCTGTGGGACGGGTGCATCGCGGGGTCTACGAGCTGATCGGCCGCTTCACCGACGGTGACGGACGTGAACTGGGGGTGGCCCGCCATCGGATCCGGGTGGTGCCCCAGCCGGCGGCGTACAAGCGACGTGCCGTGACGACGGCCCCCGGCCCCGCCCAGCGGCTCTCCGGAGCGCCCGGCGGGAGCCTGGCGTGGTGAGACGGGGCGGCGTTCGTCCGCACTCCGTTCGTCCGTCCGTCGACCGCGGCCGGCGCGTCGCCGAGGGTGTCACCCCGTGGTGGGCGCGTGGTCAAGGGTGAAGAGTCCGCCGTCGGGGTCGCGGAGCGTGATCTGGCGCTTGTCCCCCCACTCCTGGCCGGTGACCGTGCTGCCACCGTTCTCCAGGGCGAGGGCGACCGCCGCGTCCAGGTCGGGCACCTTGAAATGGACGAGCCAGCGCGGTCGGAGCTGTGGTTTCGGTGCGGCTCGCTCGATCGGGCCGCTGTTGAGCCGGGCCACAGGGCGCCCCCGCCGCCGCAGCACGACCTGGTCCTCCTCGTACGAGGTGTCGCAGGAGCCGTCGCTGTCGTTGTCGCCCCAGCCCAGCACCTCGCCGTAGAAGAGCGCGGCGTCGAACGCGTCGGCCGTGTGGAGTTCGAGCCAGGCCGGTGAGCGCTCCGCACCGACGCTCCAGTCGGCCAGCACTTCCCCGTCCCAGACCCCGAACACGGCGCCCTCCCGGTCGGCCACCAGCGCCGCTCTGCCGCCGGCCGGGAACGACACGGGGCCCACCCCGACCGTGCCCCCTCGCTCGCGTACCCGCCCGACCGCCTCGTCGGCCTGGTCGACGGCGAAGTACGGGGTCCAGGCCACCGGCACGGCGAACTCCCCGGCGACCGCCCCGATCCCGGCCACCGGTACGCCGTCGATCTCCGCCACCGAATAGGCCCTGCCGAAACGGCCCTCCCGGAAGGACCAGCCCAGCACCGCACCGTAGAAGCGCTCCGCCGCCTCCCGGCCCCGGGCCGCGAGACTGAGCCAGCAGGGGGCCCCGATCACATCCGCTGCCACCAGAACCACCGGACTCCTCCGATCTCGATTCTCCGAGCTCTCTTGTCGTCTCCCCCGCTGTGCGGTGCGTACTACGGCGCCCGGGAGCCGAGGTGACGCTCCGCGGCGAGGACGGCGTCGTGGGTCGTCGGCCTGCCCATCAGGACGCACAGCGTGTACGCGGCGTCGTCCAGGGCCCGGGCGGCCGCCGGGTCGCCCGGTGCCGCCGCGAGCCGGGCCTGGCAGCCGCGGAGACGGGTCAGGACCTCCTCGGTCCGCTGCCGGTTCGGCGCGAGCCCTACCGACGCGGGTGCCGCGAGCGTGGAGGTGCGGGCCGCCTCGACCGCACGGCGCAGGGCCCGCTCGATCCGCGCGGGCAGGGGCGTGCCCTCGGTCCCCGCGACCACGGCGGTCGCCAGATCGTGGACGTTGAGCCGGGCGAGGTCGGCCGCGGCCGCCAGGATCCGCCTCGCGTCGCGTGTCGTGCACGGGGTGGCGGCCATCAGCACGCCCACCGCTCGCGCGGCGGTGGTCGGCGCGGTCGAAGGCCGCAGGACGGGCTCGACGGTCATCGGGGGGTCCTGAGGCAGGTTCGCGGGCATCGCCATGGGGATTCCCTTCCTTCCAAGGCCGCCGGGCGGCAATGGTTGCGTAGGGAAGGTGTTCCCACCCTACTGGCGCCGGTACGCGGCGCCCAGGGACCGTGCCGGCGTTCGCTGACGCCGGACCGGGTCCGTGTCGACGGCCGACGGGCTCCCCGCCGCCACCTGCGCGGAGCCGCCCTGCCACTGCCCCGATCCGGCCACCCGCACACTCCCACCCGGCACCGACCCGCGCGGGACGCGGTGGAAGCCGTCGCCGTCCGGCAGTAGCGTGACGAGCAGGAACGACCGCTCGTCGGCCGCGGTGCCGGACTGAGGGACCCGCCGCCCCGTCCGGTCGCCGGCGGGACGCGGCGTGAGGAGGCGCATCGGCCATGGCACGTCTGGCGGTCACGACGGAAGAGCTGATCGTCCGGCTGTCGTGGTGGGAGAAGCTGGTCGCGCGCCGGGGCGACATCCACCTGCCGCTCCGGGCTGTGGAGAGGGTGGAGGCCGACTCCTCCTGGTGGCGTGCGCTGCGCGGGTCGCCGGGCCGGGGAGCGTGGATCCCCGATGTGCTCTGCCTCGGCGTGCGGGACGTGTCCGACGCGAAGGACTTCGTCGCCCTCCGTCCCCGGCAGGGAGGAGTGGTCAGCGTCGACCTTCGCCCCGACACCGCTCCGTTCGCCCGGGTCGCCGTGTCCGACCGGATCCCCGACGGAACGGCGGCCACCGTACGCACCGCCCTCATCCGCCTGCGGGACAGCTGACCGGCCGGACCTGCCGGTACGGCGGGACAGCACGGGACGGCAGGAGGCGCACCCGCCGGCAGTCGTCGGGTGCGCCTCCACAAGCGAACTGTGGACGTGATCAGCCTTCGCTGTAGGTCGTCCGCGTCTCGCGCTCTGCCGCCTGGTGCTCGGGGGCGCGGGCCGGGCGCGCTTCGTCGGCGCCGCCGACGCGCTTGTTGCTCTTCGGTGCCGTCCTGGCCTGACGGCCGGCCCGGTCCTTCGGCGAAGTCTTCTTGGCCACAGCTGCTCACTCCTCGTGAGTCGGGGGGTTGGACATCACCACCGTGGCACCTGCGACTACGACGCGCATGTCGATCAGTCACGGAGGGTGATGCCGGGGCGCGTGTTCCGGTCCACCCCCCGGCGGCTCCGATCAGGGACTCGGGTGCCCGAGTCCTGGGGGAGGGAGGATGACCCCGTACCCGAGGAACCCCTTCTGGAACGGGCCGCGCGGGATCGGGCTGCGCCACCGCGACGCCCGGAGACAGAGGCGCACGGTGACCTGTCCGATCACGGTCTCCCTTGCGCGCGGAGCCGTCGGAGGGTCCGATCAGGCGCATCAGCGTGAACTCACAGGGGCCTGCCGCTTGTCGGCCGCGGTCGTCGGTCGGTGCGGAGGGATCCCGGAGGGGGCGGTCCGTCGGCCCGGCCACTTCGCCGAGGTCCGCGCCGGGCGGTGACGCAGGTGACGGCGCGTCAGTTCTGTCCGTACGGGGTCCACGGACGAAGCTTCTCCGGGTTGCGTACCGCCCAGATGCGAGCGACGCGGCCGTCATTGAGACCGAACGCCGCGACGGTCACGGTGACACCCGCGTGCTGGGCGACGAGGCCGGGGAGGCCGTTGACCGTCCGCTCCAGGAGCGTCAGGCCGGGGGCCTTGTCGGCGATGTGGATCAGGTACCGGGCGATGCGCTCACTGCCGTCGACCGGACGGAGGACGGTACCGACGAGGCCACCGCCGTCGGCGGTCATCGTGGCCTCCGGATCGAGGAGCCCGACCAGGGCCTCGATGTCCTTCGCCTCCCACGCCTCCTTGAAGCGCCGCACCAGAACGGCCTGTCCGACAGCGGGAACCTCAGGAACAGGCGTATCCACCGAGCGTTCCGCCGGCGTCACCGGAGCCTGCGCGGCGCGGACACGTCGACGGGCCGAGGTCGCCAGCTGCCGGCAGGCCGCCGGCGTCCGGCCGACCATCTCCGCGACCTCCGCGAACGGGTACCGGAAGACGTCGTGCAGGACGAACGCCACGCGCTCGGCCGGCGTCATCGACTCCAGTACGACGAGGAAGGCCATGTTCACCGACTCGTCCAGGGTGATCCGGTCGGCGGGATCGGCCGACTCGGCCCCACCCCCGCCCGACGGCCCGCCGACCCACTCCCTCCGGTCGGGCAGCGGCTCGGGTATCCACGCGCCGACGTAGCGCTCGCGCCGGACCCGTGCCGAGCCGAGCAGGTCCAGACAGACCCGGGTCGCCACCGTCGTCAGCCAGGCGCCGGGCGCTGCGACGGCCTCCTGCCGTGGGCGCGACATCGCGTACCAGCGGGCGTACGTCTCCTGTACGGCGTCCTCGGCCTCGGCCAGCGAACCGAGCATCCGGTAGGCGAGGTTGATCAGATGGCGCCGCTCGCCGACGACCTCGGGCAGGCCCGGCTCGGACGGGGTACTCATGGTCGCGACGCTCCCTGCGCTCATCCTGTCCACCGGCGTTCTTCCCGTCCGCCACCTGCGTCCCTCGTCCGCGGGCGCGACGCCCGCCCCGCCCGGTCGGCGCCCGCCTCACATATCGCGGGCCCACGTCGTCGGACTACCGAGACACTACCGATCCACCGCCGCGAGGCAGAAGAGGGGACCGCGTCATGGCCACAGAGACGACGGCGACACCGGGCAGACTCACGTTCCTTCGGGTCACGGTCGCCCTGCAGACCGTGGCGCTGGCCTTCCAGGCGGTCACCGCCGGAATGCTGCTGTCCTCGACCCTCGGCGCGGCGCTGCACGACGTCGGTTCGCGCGTGATGTACGGCGCGTCGATGCTGTACGTGCTCGCGGCGGTCCTGGCGTGGCGGCCGGGGGGCGGGTCGCCCCGGCCCGCCCTGTACGCGTCGGGCTTCCTCGTACTCGCCTCGGTCCAGGTGGTGTCGGGCATCGCGCACGTGCCGTCGCTCCATGTCCCGCTGGGTGTGCTGATGTTCACCCTGAGCGTCCTGGCGCTGGTCGTCACCGGGCGGGAGACGACGGTCGAAAGGGGGCCGAAGCGGACCGGGGGCTCCCGACCGGGCGCGCGATAGTCGTGCGACCAGGTTTGCGTTTCGCTCTGACGTTCTGGAACTCTCCGTTCGACTTATCTGACACATGAGCAACGGAGACCACCCCACATGCCCCTAAGGCGCACACAGCGCGCTTGGCTCACGGCAGCCGCCGCGGCCTCGCTCGCGTTCACCGGCATCGCGGCGCCGGCCCACGCGGAGGACGTCCCACCGGCCGCGCCCGAGGCCTGGATCCAGGAGCCCCGTACGGCCGAGGGCTCCGCCCCGCCGCTCACGGCCAGCGGCTGGACCGCGCCCGGCGGGCCCGCCTCGCCGGGCGACTTCACCATGACGCCCGGCGCGTTGAACGCCGAGACCACCCAGCGGGTCGCCCGTCTGGACGCGGTGCTTCCGCCGTCCGGGGTCCAGGATCTGCTGGCCGAGGCGAACCGGACCGTCGAGCCGTGGTGCTCCCGCGACTCGTTCGGCACCGCCCCGAACCCCGACATCAAGTACTGCCTGCAGAGCGACGACTCGGTGTCGCGCGAGTGGATCCCCCAGGGCATCACGGGCGTCTCCGACGCGAAGGACAACGAGAGCTGGGGCGAGGCCAAGGACATCCAGCTGTTCGCCTCGTACGACGGCTGGGACCCGGGCCGGGAGACCGACCCGAACCCCGCGACCGGCGACTGCACGACCGCGGAGCTGGAGGCGAACGACGCCTGCAACCAGAAGGGTGTCCGCGTCACCTTCGTGCAGAAGCGGACCAATCCGCTCACCGGCGGCATCGAGTACAAGTACCGGCACGTGCTGCTGGCCTGGACGTACGTGAACTCGGCCGACCATGTCTCCTTCGACGGACTGCACGCCGCCGAGTACCCGATCCAGAAGGGCGTCCACGCGGGCGGGATCGTCTGGTACGGCAACTACCTCTACGTCGCGGACACCCGCAACGGCCTGCGCGTGTTCGACATGCGCTACATCATGGACCTGGACCCGGACGGCGACGCCGGCACGCACGACGTGATGGGGACCGACACCGACGGCGTGAAGACCACCGCCAACGTCGAGGTCAAGACGAAGGTCGGCCGGCACAACAACGTCTGGTACAGCTTCGGCTACCGCTATGTGATGCCGCAGGTCGCCGCGTGGAAGTTCAAGGCGGCGCAGACCAACCCCAAGGGTTCGTACGCCTGCGTCTCCACCGGCGCCCCCAAGGCGTCCCACATCTCCCTGGACCGCAGCACCACCCCCGACCGCCTGCTCATGGGCGAGTACTGCCGGCCGGAGAGCGGCTATCCGTCGACCGGCCGCATCGCGTCGTTCCCGATCGCGGCCCTGGAGGGGCGCACCGCCGACGTGACCGCCGAGGGCTGGGCCAACTACCTGCCCCTGGCCAACGGTGGCGCCCAGGGCGCGGCGGCGCACGGCGGCACGCTGTACGTGAACGAGTCAAAGGGCACGGACGAGCCGGGCAACCTCTGGCGCTACACGTGGAGCAACGGCCAGCTGGTCCAGTCCGGGCAGGCCGTCAAGACCGCGCGGGGCCCCGAGGACCTCTACTTCGAGCGCGGTACGGGTCGGCTGTGGTCCCTGTCCGAGCACCGCCCCGGAGTGGCCGCGGACTGCACGGCGAACCGGGACACCGCCGATCCGGTGGGCACGGACTACTGCCAGCGCGTGCTCTACGGGCACAAGCTGAGCTGGCTCGACGGCCAGCCGTAGCCGGGGAGGTGCGCCCCGCCCCCGGTCGGTCGACGCGTGACGACCGGCCGGGGAGTCGCCCCGAACACGGGCGGCGTCTCGCCTAATCTACCCAGAACCGACATTCCGTCACGATGGGAAGCCTCATGCCCTCTCGCCTCAACCCGTACATCAGCTTCGACGGAGACGCCCGGCAGGCCATGGAGTTCTACAAGGACGTCTTCGGCGGCACCCTGGCGCTGAACACCTACGGCGAGGCCGGCGGCACGGAGGCCGGGGACGCCTCCGCCGACAAGATCATGCACGCCATGCTCGAGACCGACAGCGGCTTCACGCTCATGGCCGGGGACGTCCCGCCCGGGATGGAGCACCACCCCGGGACCGACATCGCGGTGAGCCTGAGCGGGGACGACGCCACCGAGCTGCGCGGCTACTGGGACAGGCTCTCCGCCGGGGGCACGGTCTCGGTGCCGCTGGAGAAGCAGATGTGGGGCGATGTCTTCGGCATGTGCACGGACCGCTTCGGCATCGCCTGGATGGTCAACATCAGTGAGCAGGGGTCCTGATCGGACGCCCCCTCCATGAAGTCGGCACTCGGCCCCGGACCGTATGCGACGGTCCGGGGCCGAGTGCCGTCCGCTCTCTTCAACTCACTCCGCCGTTCAAGAATCTGAACAACAGCCAGCCACCTAGCCATTGACGTGTCCACGAGGGCAGCTCTAGCGTCCCGGGAAAGCGCTTTCTCGTCCAGTCCCCGGAACGCCCCTCCCCCTCCTGGAGACCCTCAGATGCATCTGCGATCCGTCACAGCCTGCGTCAGCCTGCTGGCGGGCACGCTCGCCGCCCTGTCCCTGAGCCCGGCCCACGCCGCCTCCTCCCTGTACGAGGCCGAGACCTCCCCCGCCGTCTGCAACGGCACCGTCGACTCCGACTGGCCCGGCTACTCCGGCAGCGGCTTCTGCAACGGCACCAACGCCACCGGCGCCTATTCCCAGTTCACGGTGAACGCCCCCGCCGCCGGAACCGCGACGCTCGCCGTCCGGTTCGCCAACGGCACCACCACCGCACGGCCCACCGGCCTGGTCGTCAACGGAACCACCGTGCAGACGCCGACCTTCGAGGGCACGGGCACCTGGTCCGCCTGGACCACGAAGACCCTGACCGTGACGCTCAACGCGGGCAGCAACACCATCCGGCTCAACCCCACCACCTCCGCCGGACTGCCCAACGTCGACTCCCTGAACGTCACCACGGCCGACGGGCCGCCGCCGCCGACGGGCAGCGCCCTGTACGTCGCCCCGAACGGCACGGACGGCGCCTCCGGAACGCAGGCCGATCCCACGACGCTCACCTCGGCGATCAGCCGCGTCGGCACCGGCGGGACCATCTACCTCCGCGGCGGCACCTACCGCCACTCCACGACGATCACCGTCCCGCCCGGCAACAACGGCACGTCGAGCGCGCGCAAGAAGCTCGCCGCCTACCCCGGCGAGACCCCGGTGCTGAACTTCTCGGCCATGACCGAGGACCCGGCCAACCGCGGTCTGGCCCTCAACGGCTCGTACTGGCACGTCAACGGCATCGTCGTCGAGCGGGCCGGCGACAACGGGATCTTCGTCGGCGGCAGCAACAACGTCATCGAGCGCACCGTGACGCGCTTCAACCGCGACACCGGGCTCCAGCTCTCCCGCATCGCCTCCACCACCCCCCGCGAGCAGTGGCCGTCGAACAACCTCGTCCTGAGCGCGGAGTCGCACGACAACGCCGACTCCGACGGAGAGGACGCCGACGGCTTCGCCGCGAAGCTCACCGTCGGCGGCGGGAACGTCTTCCGCTACGCCGTGGCCCACCACAACATCGACGACGGCTGGGACCTGTACACCAAGACCGACACCGGCCCCATCGGGACCGTGACGATCGAGGACTCCCTCGCGTACGACAACGGCACCCTCAGCGACGGGTCCCAGGCCGGGGCCGGTGACCGCAACGGCTTCAAGCTCGGCGGTGAGGACATCGGCGTCGACCACGTGGTCCGGCGCACGATCGCCTTCCGGAACGGCAAGCACGGGTTCACGTACAACAGCAACCCGGGCCGGATGACGATCTCCCAGAACATCAGCATCGACAACGCCCAGCGCAACTTCTCGTTCGACGCGGGCACTTCGGTGTTCCGGAACAACACCTCCTGCCGGTCCGGGAGCGGGACGAACGACCGGACCGTCGGTGACGTCGACACCTCGAACCAGTTCTGGTCCGGCTCCAACGGCTCCCGCTGCGCCGCCTACGCCGGGGCCCTGAGCTGGTCCTTCGCGTCGGACGGCCGTCTCGTCACGGCCTTCGGCGGCCGTACGGTCACCTGGTGAGCCTCCGGCACTGAACCACGGCGTCGGCCTCGGGTCTCCCCACCGAGGCCGACGCCGCGTTTCACCCCGGGCCCGCCTCCGGGTCACGGTCGGACGCGGGCCAGACGTAGGGCAGGTCGTCCGGCACCTCGGGAAACCGGTCCCGGTAGAACTCCGGATCCTTCCGCACCAGGGCCGACTGGTGGCTGCGGTGGAAGGCCGGGTCGCCGATCCAGGGCGGGAGGTCACCGCCCGCGACGAGCTGCCGCTGGGACCGCACGACCACATCCGGCCGCAGGGCCCGGAAATCGGCGACCAGGGTCACCGCGCACGTGTCGGCGCGCCCCCCGCTCGTCCAGACCCGGCACATGTCCAACCCGTACCGTACGAGCGCCTCCTCGTAGCCGGTCCACATCCGGACCGCCGGGTGCCTGCGCCACCCGTACCCGGGGACGGTCAGCCCGCGGAACACCTGCAACGCCTCGACCCGCTGCTTGCCGAGCCGTCGGGGATCCAGGACCAGGGCCGATTCGGCGAAGTCCGGATAGGGAAGAAAAGTCTGCATACGTCCTCCTTACCCAGGGGGACGTCCTCCCGTGCCCATACACGGTCGAAGCCCGTCGCTCAAGAGCTGGTCCGCGTCAACAGAACGAGGATTTTCGGGCTCACTTTCACCCGTAACGCTTGGTTAACCCTGCAAACAGCTTTGCCGAGTTATGGTCGTTCTTGACTGGCCGTTGACCAGCCGTTGGTTTTCCTTAGACTTTGCAAACCGCCTGGAGGGAGGCATATGCAGCGAGCAATGACGGTCTCGACCGCCTTCGCGATCCTCGCCCCGGTCCTGATCGCCCTTCAGCTCCTCACCTCCCTCCCGTCCTTCGCATCTGCACATACACCCCGTCATGCCGTGGCCACGGCTCCTTTCGGTGCGCCCCCTTCGGGGACCGCCTCGTACGACGAGACGGCCACATGCCACGACCCCGGACCGCCCGGGGACCCGACCGGTCCCCTGCGCACCCGCGACCGGCAGCGGACCGCCGACAACCCGCCGGCGTCCGAACGCCCGATACCGCCCCACCGCGCCTCGGCCGCGCCCCGACCGGGCACGCCCGCCTCCGCGGATCCCCCACCGGCCGGATCGTCGGGGGCCCGCTCCCTCACCGCACTCCAGGTGTTCCGCTGCTGATCGGCAGAGCAGCCCCCACCGCTCCACACACCTGCCCCGCACAGCCGACGCGTCCCCACGACGCGCCAGGAGGAGTCACCACACCATGCAACCCCTCATCGACAACGCCCGGACGTTCGGACAGCGCCCTGAGGAGTTCGCCCGGCTGGCCGAAGGCCAGTCCCCCGAGGTCCTGTTCATCACCTGCGCCGACTCCCGGGTCGTCCCCGCGCTGATCACCGGCGCCCGGCCCGGCCAGCTCTTCGAGCTGCGCACGGCGGGCAACATCGTCCCGCCCTACGGCTCCGGCACCCCCACCGGGGAGGCCGCCACCATCGAGTACGCCGTCGAGGTCCTCGGCGTCCAGCACATCGTCGTCTGCGGCCACTCGCACTGCGGCGCCGTGGGTGCGGTGGTGCGCGGTGACGACCTGGACGCCGTCCCCGCGGTGCGCGACTGGCTCGCCCACGCCGCGGAGGAGCCCGCATGCGCGGACCCCGCGGACCCGACGGTCGCCGAAGCCGTGCAGCACCACGTCCTGACCCAGCTGCTGCGGCTGCGCTCCTACCCCTGCGTCGACAAACAGCTCGCGTCGGGGCGGCTCACCCTGCACGGCTGGTACTACGAGGTGCACACCGGAGCCGTACGCGAACACCGCGCGGACACCGACGCCTTCGAAGCACTGTGAGGGCGGCCGACATGACCACCAGGTTTCCCTACTTACGGCACGACTTCACCGCCTCGCTCGTCGTGTTCCTCGTCGCGCTCCCCCTGTGCGTGGGCGTCGCCGTCGCCTCCGGGGTCCCCGCCGAACTCGGGCTCGTCACCGGCATCGTGGGCGGCATCGTCACCGGTCTCATGCGGGGCAGCAGCCTGCAGGTGTCCGGCCCGGCGGCCGGCCTGACCGTGCTGGTCTTCGAGGCCGTCAGCGAGTTCGGGCTCCGCGTACTCGCTGTGATCGTGCTGGCGGCGGGACTGCTCCAGCTCCTCATGGGCGCCCTGAAGCTGGGGCGTTGGTTCCGGGCGATCTCCGTGGCCGTCGTCGAGGGCATGCTGGCCGGTATCGGACTGGTGATCATCGCCGGTCAGTTGTACGCGGCGGCCGGCCTGAAGGCTCCCGCCTCCGGTATCGACAAGGTCCTGGGGCTGCCCGGTGCCGCCGCCGACGCGCTGGGCAGCACCGTCGCGCTGACCTCGCTCGCGATCGGCGCGGGCACCATAGCCGTGATGGTGGGGTGGAAGACGCTGCCGAAGAAGGCCCGGACCGTGCCCGGGGCACTGGCCGCGGTCGTCCTCGCGACGGTGGTCACCCAGGTGTTCGGCTTGCCGGTGGCCAGCGTCGAGGTGAACGGGCTGCTCGGCTCCGTCCGGCTGCCGGGTGCCGACGCCTTCGGCGCGCTGGCCGACCCCGCCGTCCTCGGCACGATCATCGCCTTCACCCTGATCGCCTCCGCCGAGAGCCTGTTCAGCGCTGCCGCGGTGGACCGGTTGCACGACGGTCCGCGCACCCAGTACGACAAGGAGCTCATGGCGCAGGGCGCGGGCAACGCGGTCTGCGGTGTGCTCGGCGCGCTTCCGATGACCGCCGTCATCGTCCGCAGCTCGGCCAACGTGGCCGCGGGCGCCAGGACCAAGGCGTCCCGGGTCCTGCACGGTGTGTGGCTGCTGCTGTTCGCGGCGCTGCTGCCCTGGGCGCTGGCGCTGATCCCGCTGCCCGCGCTGGCCGGCATCCTGGTCCACGCGGGCTGGAAGCTGATCCCCTTCCACGGGGTCGTGTCGCTGTGGCGGAAGCACCGGGGCGAGGCACTGATCCTGGTGGTCACCGCCGTCGCGATCGTCACGGTGAACATGTTCGAGGGCGTGCTGATCGGACTGGCCCTGTCCGTGATCAAGACCGCCTGGGAGACGTCGCACGTCAGGCTGGAGGTCATAGACAAGGGCGCGGGCCCGATCCAGGCCTACCTGTCGGGCAACGCGACCTTCCTGCGGCTGCCGAAGATACTCGACAGCCTGGAGGCGCTGCCTCAGGACCGACCGGTCGTGGTCGACCTGTCCGGCCTGCACCACCTCGACCACGCCTGCCGCATCGCCCTGGAGACCTGGGCCGAACGGCACAGCGTGGCCGGCACGGAACCCGTGAGGGTCATGGAACCGGTGAAGGCCACGGCCGGCGAGCCTGCCTGACGACCGGCGCCGACCACCGCAGGAACGTCACCCCATCGGGCGGAGGCCCCACCCGGGCGCCTCCGCCCGATGGGGCCGGGCCCCGTGTCGCCTCAGGTCAGGGTGACGACGACGTCCGGGCGCGGCCGGGCGCGGGGCGCCCGCGCGAAGCCGGAGCGCAGACCCGTCCGGCCGCCGCCGGCCAGCTCGATGCTCTCCGCCCGGCACAGCGGCACCGCGACACCCGCCGCCGCGTCGCAGGAGATCACCGACACCAGGTCGCGCCGGCCGCCGACCACCCGTGAGTTCGCGTGGCGCCCGGAAGGCGACTCGCGTACACGGCCGCGTCAGGGGTACCGGGAACTCATGCAGGCATTGTCACGCGAAGTGATCCAGATCGTCCGCGAGGACATCGACCAGGTGAAGGTGGAGCTGGCGGCGGCCGCGTCCGAGGGGCGCAGGGGCACGGCGGCTCTGGGAGCGGGCGGGGTGCTCGGAGTGCTCGCCGTCCTGGCCGCGCACGAAGCGGCGGTGCGGGCGATGGAGCGGGTGTGGCCGACGGAGCGGGCGGCCGGTGCGCTGGCGGCCGCGTACGGCCTCGGGGCCGTGACGTTCGCCGGATACGGATACGAGAGGCTGCGCCGGGCCCGGGCCGCGTCGAGGGAGGCGCTCGCGGGTTCGCTGGACGCGGTGAAGGAGGTGGCCGACGAGCTGGCGGCCGACTGAGGCCGCCCGTAGGCGGGAGATCGCCCGTTCGCCTGCGCCCCTACGCCGGTCACGCGCTCACGCGGGCGCCTGTCGGTCGGGCCGGGCGTGTGCGAGGAGGAACTCGGTCGCGCCCGCGATGGCCTCGGCGTAGGTGGTGTGGACAGCTTCGGACTCCCCGGTCCGCTCGTCCGCGCCGGTGGCGCTGTACCACCAGGCGTCGACGTCCGGGTCGTGGTGGACCACGGCGGCGCCACCCGCGTAACGGAGCGGGATGGGCTCGCCGGCGGTCTTCCTGACCACCGCGTGGGGCCACTTGAGGCGGGCGGACTGCCGCTTGATCCCGCCCCAGGCCGCGCCCAGCTGCGCGTAGTTCGCGCCGCTGCGACCGGCGACGGTGGCGGCGCTCTCCGCCAGCCGGTCGACCGACTGCTTGGCCTCGTACAACGCCCGCAGGAGCGCCAGTTGCACGTCGGGCGAGGCCATCAGCGCCGGATCGAAGGGCTTGTCGGCGGCGCGGTAGGCCTGCGCGCGGGTCGAGATGCGCTCGGCGAGTGCGCGGACCGCGTCGAGGACCCTGTCGTCCATGGTGAACGTGTCGTCCGTGGTGGGCTCGTTCCAGGCGGGCTCCGTCAGGGTCATGACGGTGGCCCAGAAGTTCGCGTCGTTCTTGTCGGGAGTCGGGATCCCTACCGAATCACTCATGCGACAAGTGTATCTGTCGAACGAGACATCCGACAGGTACAACTGTCACCCGTGCGCTCCTCGGGGGTTCCACCGAGGCCGGTCGCCTACGCGTGACGTCGGCACCGGGCGGCCCCGAGCGCGCCCGGTGCGGAGGTCGGTCAGCTGCTGAGCGTGTCGAACAGCGGCTGCCAGTCGATGTGCCGGGTCTCGGTTCCCGGCGGGACGACCAGGAAGGTCCGGCGCACGAAGGCGGCGAATTGATCGCGGTCGCCCCGCAGGGTGGCGCACTGCCCGGGAGACCCCAGCCGGATAAGGAGCCCGTCCCCCACGGCGGGCCACAGATGGAGTTCACCCGACCCGATGGGCGCGTACGAACCGGCGAGGACCATCTCCCTGTCGAGGTGCCAGATGACCGGTTCCGCCTCCAGGAGGTGCAGGGCGAGGCACATCGTGTGGGGAGCCCGGGAGGTGTAGGTGAGGGTGGCGCCGATCTCCACGGGACGGTCCGCGGTGAGCAGCTCCATCGTCATGCTGTGCGTGAGGGACTGCGCAGGAGGCAGCGGCGCTGAGCGGGGCTGGGGCACTGGTCACTCCGGCTTCGGGCGTCGAGAGGGGGCGTCGTTGCGCTCCTCACCCCGTTATCGCCTCTCATGCGTCACGGACGTGGGGTTCCTGGAAAGACGGTGTCGAGGTTTCGCGATGATCGTCAACACCCCGTTGACCATCGGAGTTTTCACCGCACTATCGGGGGCCGGATCGCCCCGGCGCCGACCGTACCTTCCTCTCGTCGGCCTTCCTGACCGTACGACCGCGCACAGCCGCGCCCGGAGGTTCCGTCCCGCGTTCGCCGGGCAGACGAGACGCACATGGTGGTCGGCTGAAGGAGAGGCACATGACGCAGGACCCGTCCATGAAAGCTGTCGGGTGGGCGCGTTCGCTGCCGATCAGCAGCGGCGTGAAAGCGGCCAGGGACTGGACGCGTGAGCACCTGGTGGCACTCGGCTGGTCACGAACGGCGCCGGACCTGGTGGACTCGGTCGTGCTGGCCGTGTCCGAGCTGGTCACCAACGCCCATCTCCACGCGCACAGCGCCGCCCAGCTCATCCTCACCTGGGACGAGAAGTGCCTGCACGTCACCGTGCACGACAACTCGACCCAGCTCCCCAAGCAGCGCCACGCGGACGACGGAGCACTCGGGGGACGCGGGCTGCTCCTGCTGGACGCCCTCGCCGACGACTGGCAGACCCGCCGCTGCCCCAGGGGCAAGGACGTCACCGCGTGCTTCCAGCCGCCGGCGCCCCACCGGTCCGCGTAGGCCCGGGCCGCCCCACCGGTCCGTGAACCAGTGGGGTTCGGTGCGCACGCACGCCTGTGGGCCCGGCGTCGGCCGGGCCCACAGGGGTGACGGGGTCCACCGTCAGCGGCGGCCGCGCAGTCTGCCGAGCAGGCCACGCGCCTGGGACCGCTTCCGGGGGTCGGCGGCGGCGCGGCGCACCGACGCGATGGCCCTCTGTCCCTGAGGGCTACGGCTGAAGCGCTTGATGCGGGTCAAGAGTGCGGACATGAAACCCTCCTGTAAGGGAACGACGCCTGCTGCGGCGCCTAGTGGAAGAACGCCAGGTAGTAGTCCACGAACCTCAGCTTCTGAGGACCGGACGTGTCGCCCTCCTCAGGCACGAATTCCGGCGCGTTCTGGATCTGCTCCTTGGTGCAGCCGACGAAGACGGTCTCCGACGACCTGTCCACGCCGGTGACGACACCCGCCGGGATCACGACCTGCCTGCCGAGGATCCACGGCCCGGTGTCCACGACCAGGTGACAGCGGCCGACGTCGGCGGAGTGCTTGTCGACCTTGCCGATGCCTCCGTCCGCCGCCTCGACCTTGTAACCCGTCAGATCCATTTCGGCCGCTTGGATCGCGGCCTCCGAGAAGGTCCAGATGTCGGAGTGCATGTCTCCTCCTTCTCCTTTGGAGCGCGTCCGGGGCCCATGGTCCGAGCTGTCCTTCGTGTTGCCCGACACGACCGGTTCACACCGTGGAACTCCACTTTTCCCAGGACTGCTCGGCGAGGGGAGGCCGGCGCCGGTCCTTGGCCGTCCGCGTGTCCTCAGCCCTCCTCGCGCAGGCCCCACGGCGAGCCGTACTCGGTGAGCAGGTCGAGGAACGGACGGGGCGGCAGCGCTTCCGGGCCGAGGACGCCGCTCGCGGACCATGCCCCGTTCGCGACGAGTTCGAGAGCCACCACGGGGTTGACGGCGGTCTGCCACACCACCGCCTGCGATCCGTACTCACGCATCGACCACTCGTTGTCGACGACGTGGTAGAGGTACACCTCGCGCGGCGAGCCGTCCTTGGTGCCCCTGACCCAGGTGCCCGCACAGGTCTTGCCGGTCATGCGGTCGCCCAGCGTGGCCGGGTCGGGCAGGCAGGCGGCGACGACGTCGCGCGGGGAGACCGCCACGGGACCGTGCTCCGAGGGGACGGTCACCTTCGCGGTGGCGTCCAGACCGAGTTCGTGGAGGGTCTTCAGCTTGGCGATGAAGTCGTCGCCGAGGCCGTACTTGAACGTCACCCGGCGGGCGTCGACCCAGCGCGGGATGAGCAGGACCTCCTCGTGCTCGACGTTGACGCACTCCACCGGACCGATGCCCTCGGGAAAGTCGAAGACCTCCGGCTCGCTGAAGGGGGCCGTGGTGTACCAGCCGCGGTCCTTCTCGTACACCACCGGCGGGTTGAGACACTCCTCGATGGTCGTCCAGATGCTGAAGGACGGGGCGAAGTCATAGCCCTCGACGGTCAGGTCGGCTCCGTCGCGTACGCCGATCTCCTCGATCTCGTCGAAGAGCTCGTCGGCCGCGTACCGGGCGAAGACGTCCGAGAGTCCGGGCTCCACACCCATGCCGACGAGGGCGAGGCGTCCGGAGTCCTCCCACGGACCGGCCTGCTCGAACTGCGCGTCGCCGAGCTTCACCCCGCAACGCTCGTACGGGTGGGTGGGGTGCGGCGCGGACAGGGACATCGCCATGTCCATGTAGTGGGTGCCCGCCGCGCGGGCCGCCTCGAAGAGCGGCATCACGAACCGCGGATCGGTCGCGTTGAGCAGGGCGTCACACCGCTCCTCGGTGAGCACCCGGCGTACCTCGTCCTCGTCGGACGCGTCCAGACGCCTGGCGGTGAACCGGCCCCCTTGGTCCTCGATTGCCGCGACCGCCGCCTCGGCGCGCGCCAGGTCGTAGTCCGCGACGACCATGTGGGTCAGGAAGTCGCGGCGGGCCGCGATCCGGGTGACGGCCGTGCCCACGCCGCCCGCGCCCACGAGGAGTACTCGCATGTCACACACCTTTCGTCGCCGGAAACGGGCGTCTCCGGGCCTGGACCGATGCAACGGGAAGCCCGGCGTTAAGGTCAATCGTGTTGGCATAAGACCCACTGGACGGAGCAGGGAGAGAGCGACATGGGAAAGCCGGTGGTGCCGGAGGGCGCGCGGCGCAGGCGCCGGCCGACGCGGCAGGGCACGGTGCTGTCCGAGAAGCTGATCGTGGAGACCGCGCTGAGGATGCTGCGGGAGCACGGAAGCACCGGGCTGACCGCACGCAGGCTGGGCGCCGCCCTGGGCGCCGACCCCAGCACCCTCTACCGGTACTTCGCCGGACTCGACGACCTGACCAGGGCCATCGGCGAAGAGCTGACGGGACGGGCGCTCGACACCTGGACGGCCACCGGGGAGTGGCGGTCCGACCTGCGGGCCCTCGGCCTGGCCCTTCACGCGTCCTACCTCAGTCATCCCGAAGCCGCCGTACTGACCGCCAGCCGGGTCACCGGCCGTCCACGGGAGATCGCGGTGGACGAGACGATCCTCGGCATCCTGCGCGGCGCGGGCTTCCCGGACGCGGACGCGGTCGTCGTCTACCACGCCTTCATCGACCTCAGCCTGGCGTTCGCGGCCCTGGACGCCGGGTCGCTGGCGCTGACGGACGAGGCCCGCGCGGCGGACGAGGAGATGTGGAACTCCACCTACGCCAGGCTGCCGGCCGACACCCACCCGAACATCGCGGCCACCGCGAGACTCCTGGCCGGGCGGATGACGCACAGCGCCTATCCGGTCGTCCTGGACACGCTCCTGAACAGCGCCGCGGAGCAGCTCACCTGGGCGCGCGCCCGACGGGATCCGTAGGGCGCGCGCTTATGCCAACGCCGGGCGCGGGCCAGGAGGTCAGTCCTGGTCGGCCACGAAGGAGGCCATCCAGGTCAGGGCGGAGTTCCAGTTGATCGTGAGCTCGTTCGTCGACCAGGACTGGATGTCGTCGATGTAGCAGAACTGGCCGGTGCATCCCTGGAGCCTGCTCTGCGCGAACGGGTCCTGGATGCTCGAGTTGGGGCCGCCGGACAGTGAGCCCGCGGGCGGTGCGGGCAGCTCGGGGTCGAGCTGGCGGGCGTACCAGCGGCTGTGCTGGTTCTGCGCGCTGACCTCGCCGAAGCCGGTGACGTACGAGATGTTCAGGGCGTTGCGGCCCAGGATGTAGTCCATGCTCTCGACGGCCCCGTCGCGGTACTTCGAGGCGCCGGTGATGTCATAGGCGGTGGCCAGGACGACGGCGTTGTTCAGGATCTGGTGGGTGGAGCCCCAGTCGTACCTGTGGCCTTCCGGTGCGTACGGCATGCCGTAGGCGTGGGCCTTCAGCGTGGCGAGGTAGCGGTCGGCCCCCTCACGTACGGACTGGCGGACCTTGTCGCGTCCGGGCAGCCGGTTCGGCACGGTGGCCAGGTCGAGACGGGCCGGGACGGCCGTGCGCGCCCAGTCGAAGCTGATCGGCCCGAAGAGGTCGGCGTTGTGGACCGGGGAGTTCAGGATGTGGTCCTGGAACTCCCTCCCGCCCGTGGTCAGGTACAGCTCGCTGGCCGCCCAGTAGAACTCGTCCGTGACGTCACGGTCGGCGTAGGTGCCGCCGCCGATGCCGTCGCTCTCGGAGGCGAGGACGTCGGGGTGGGCTAGGGCAGCTGCCCAGGCCTTGCGGGCCGCCGCGAGCGCGGTGGCGGCGAACCGGGGGTCGTACGGCTTGTACAGACGGGCCGCCTGGGCGGCGGTCGCCGCCAGGTTCAGGGTGGCCGCCGTGGTCGGTGGGTGCAGCTCTCGCTTCTGCGGGTCGTCGGAGGGCATCAGGGGCAGGCCGGTCCACTGCTCGTCGTGGATCTTGTGGTGGGCCATGCCGGCGAGCGGCTCGCCGTCCGGCACCTGCATCTTGAGCAGGAAGTCCAGTTCCCAGCGGGTCTCGTCGAGGATGTCCGGTACCTTGTTGCCGCTCTCGGGGATGTTCAGCGTGCCGTCGCCCAGCTTCTCGGCCTGCCCCGTGCGGGCGTGCCGGGCACGCTCGTACGTGCTGAGCAGTTGCCAGACGGAGATGCCGCCGTTGACGACGTACTTGCCGTGGTCACCGGCGTCGTACCAGCCGCCGGTGACGTCGAGCGTGTAGTCGCAGACGCCCGGCTGGCAGGGCACGTTCCCGTCCCCCTGGTTGGGGGCGATGTCGACGTGTCCGGCCTCGCGGCCGTACCCGGGGCGCAGGTCGTCGCGGATCGCGACCCCGCTGCGCTGGGTGTAGTAGAACTTCGCGGCGTCCAGGCGCAGCTTCTCGTAGGCGGCGGTGCCGATGTCGAAGGGCCGGCTGGTCTCACCGTCGGCGACCAGGGTGAAACCCTCCCCCGCGCCACGGTGGTCGCTGAAGCCGATGGCGTGCACGTTCTGCCCGGAGGAGGGGTCCACGCCGCGCGGCAGGGTCCAGCCACGCGCGACGACGGCACCGGAGGCGTTCTTCAGCTGCCACGGCAGCCGCTCGGTGGCGTCCGTGACGAGGGTGGCGTTCTTCGGGCCACGGGGCAGGTAGGCGACCTGGTTGACCCTGACCCGGGGCCCGGTGTCGGGCTCGTACCGCTCCGGTGGCACGCCCCCCAGCAGGGACACGTCGTCCAGGCAGAACCGCCAGGGTTCCGCGCCGCCGCCGAGCTGGAAGGCGACCTGACCCTGAGCGGTGTCGACGGGCGCGGCGAACGTGTAGGTGTACGTGTTGCCGGAGACGCTCAGCTGGGGAGTGACCTCGTGGTACGTGTCGTACGGGGGCACCTGGAGGCCCACGACGGCGCGGACGGAGTTGCCTTCGGGGGCGCCCGTCGCGGTGAAGCGGAGCCGGTACGACTCGCCCTTCACGAGCGTGACGTCGTTCTGGCCGACGGCGGCGTCCCAGCGGTTCGCCGTGCCGCCCGGCACGTCGGCGCAGAGTCTGCCGTCGGCCGGCGCGGTCGTGACGTTGTTCGTCCACCACGGGTCGGCGCCGGAGTCGAAGGTGCCGTTCCTGATCTGTTCGACCTCGTCCGCGCCCGCCGGACCGGCGGGCACCGCGGTGAGTCCCGCCGTCAACAGGGCTGTCAGGCACAGCAGGGCGGTTCTGCGAATGTTCACGTGTGGGCTCCTCGAAGGGGGCGGAGCGATGAAGGATGGGAGCGCTCCCAAAAGGCAGGGGCCATATTCCCGGTCGAACCGGAGGGACGTCAACGACCCGGACAGAACCTCGTCGACGGCGCGGACGCGCGTCCGGGGCCGCGCGTCCGGGCGGCCGGACGCGTGGGCCCGGGCATCCGGCCGATGCCGCGGGAACGCACCGGTTCCGACGGGTTGTCAGGGCCCCCGCGGACTCCTACAGTGCCCTGCAATACGCGTGGGAGCGCTCCCAGCAGACGTGGGGGCCGCTCCGCCGCCCCCCTGCTCCTCGACCGCCCCCTGCCAGAGAGGTCCCTCATGCGAGCGTCACCGCACCGCCCCAGAACGCGCGGCCTGTTCGGCGCCCTGCTCCTCGCCCTCGCCACCGTCGCGGCCCTCATGACCGCCGCGCCGGCGGCCCATGCCGACACGCTGATCTGCGAACAGTACGGTTCCACCACCATCCAGGGCCGCTACGTGGTGCAGAACAACCGCTGGGGCACGGGTGCCACCCAGTGCGTCACCGCCACCGACACCGGGTTCCGGGTGACCAGGGCCGACGGCGCCGTGCCCACCAACGGCGCACCGAAGTCGTACCCCTCGGTCTTCAACGGCTGCCACTACACCAACTGTTCGCCGGGGACCAACCTCCCCGCGCAGCTCAGTGGCATCGCCGGCGCCCCCAGCAGCATCTCGTACGGCTATGTCGGCGACGCCGTGTACAACGCCTCGTACGACATCTGGCTCGACCCCACGCCCAGGACCGACGGGGTCAGCAGCACCGAGATCATGATCTGGTTCAACAAGGTCGGGCCGATCCAGCCGATCGGCTCGCCGGTCGGCAGCGCCACCGTGGGCGGGCGCGGCTGGCAGGTGTGGACGGGCAACAACGGCTCCAACGACGTCATCTCCTTCGTCGCTCCGTCGGCCATCACCGGCTGGACCTTCGACGTCATGGACTTCGTCCGGGAGACCGTCTCCCGCGGCATGGCGCAGAACTCCTGGTACCTGACCAGTGTCCAGGCCGGTTTCGAGCCGTGGCAGAACGGGACCGGGCTCACGGTGAACTCCTTCTCCTCGGCCGTGAACCTCGGTGACCCCGGCCCCGGCGAACCCGGCCCGTCGACGGCCTGCAAGGTGAGGTACGCGACCAACGTCTGGACCGGCGGCTTCACCGCCGATGTCACCGTCACCAACACCGGGACCGCCCCCGTGGGGCCGTGGGCGCTGTCCTTCGCGCTGCCCTCCGGGCAGCGCGTCACCCAGGCGTGGAACGCGGCCCTCTCAGCGACGTCCGGGACCGTGACGGCGACCGGCCTCGCGCACAACGCCCGGATCGCGGCCGGAGCGAGCCAGTCGTTCGGATTCCAGGGCACCTACAGCGGCACGTTCGCCGCGCCTTCCGGGTTCAGCCTCAACGGCGCCGCCTGTACGTGAACCGTTCCACACCCGCTCCGCGCTCCACACCGGGGCGTCACCGCAGGAGAAGAACACCGACCGCAGAACTCCGACAGGAGAAGAACACTCACGCACGTACAGGAGACACCATGACTGGACGGAAGAAACGACTCGCCACCCTGGTCGCGGTACTCGCGACGCTGCTCGGCGGCCTCGGTCTGGCCCTGCTCGGCCAGGGCAGCGCGCAGGCGCACGGCGTCACGATGACGCCGGGATCGCGCACCTACCTCTGCTGGCTGGACGCCAAGACCGGCACCGGCGCCCTGGACCCGACCAACCCGGCGTGCAGGGCGGCGCTGAACGAGAGCGGCGCGACCGCGCTGTACAACTGGTTCGCCGTGCTCGACTCCAACGCGGGCGGGCGCGGACCCGGTTACGTCCCGGACGGGAAGCTGTGCAGCGCCGGCGACCGGTCGCCGTACGACTTCACCGGATACAACGCCGCCCGCACCGACTGGCCCCGCACGCACCTGACCTCCGGAAAGACGATCAAGGTCAGGCACAGCAACTGGGCCGCGCACCCGGGCTCCTTCCGGGTGTACCTGTCCAAGCCGGGCTACTCCCCCGCCTCCGAACTGGGCTGGGACGACCTGGAGTTGATCCAGACCGTCACCGACCCGCCGCAGACCGGCTCGCCGGGCACGGACGGCGGCCACTACCACTGGGATCTGAACCTGCCCTCGGGCCGCTCGGGTGACGCGGTGATGTTCATCCAGTGGGTCCGCTCCGACAGCCAGGAGAACTTCTTCTCCTGCTCCGACATCGTCTTCGACGGCGGCAACGGCGAGGTGACCGGCATCCGCGGGTCGGGAGGAACCCCGACCCCGACCCCGACTCCGACTCCCACTCCGGATCCGACCCCGACGCCCACGCCGACCGACCCGCACACCGGGTGCATGGCCGTGTACCGCGTGACCAACGCCTGGACCGGCGGATTCCAGGGCTCCGTCGAGGTCATGAACCACGGCACGTCGGCGCGTGACGGCTGGGCGGTGAAGTGGACACCCGGCCCGGGCACCCGCGTCAGCAGCCTGTGGAACGGCGCCCTGACCACCGGATCCGACGGCACGCTCACGGTGCGGAACCTCGACTACAACCGGACCGTCCCGCCGAACGGCACCGTCACCTTCGGGTTCACCGCCACATCGACCGGTAACGATCTTCCGATCGGCTCGATCGTCTGCGTCAACCCCTAGCAGCTGACCTGGTACTGGGGCCGGGCCCAGGGTCCGTTGTCAGGGTTCCGGCGCCGGGCCGGGGCCGTTGTCCGGGTCCCGCACGGCAGAAGCCCCCCGGGGGTCCAGGGGGCTTCTGTCCTTCGCGGCGGAGGGGTCCGGGTCACGCCCGGAGCAGCCGTTCCGTCACTTCGCGGTAGGTCCGCAGGGTGAGCCGGAGCTGCTCGGTGTCGGGGTCCGGGCCGCCCTTGCGCCCCTTCCCCTGCCAGCCCGCCAGCAACTCGGCGCGGCGGTCCCGCAGCGAGGCGATGAGCTGGTGCTCCGCCTCGGCGAGAACCTCGGCCGCCTCGGCGACAGAGTCGTGGGGCGAGTCGACGAAACCCGCGAGCGCGTGGTGCAGCCGCTGTCCGAGCCGGTCGCGCTCAGCGTCACCGAGCAGATGCCCGACCTGGCCGTCGGCCACGACGGGTCCCTGTCCCGAGACGGAGGCGGAGTGGCCGCCGACCCCGCCGACCACACTGACGTCGTGCTCGCCACGGTCACCGCGACCCGGGCTGTGGCCTTCACCCGACCGGTCCGTCGTGATCTGACCACCCGGAGCAGGCGACCGGTCCGTCGCGTCCCGTCCTTGCGGTGCGACCGACTCGCCCGCCCTGTCCCTTCCGCTCGGCGCGACCGACTCGTCCGTCGTGCTCCGTCCGCGCGGCGCGGCGGGGGTCGCGACGGGAGCGTTCGTACGGCTCCCAGCGCTCCGGCCCGTGGCACCGGGGTCCTCGGACGGAACGGCGGACTGCGGCGCCTGCGACAGCATCACCGGAGGCGCGGGGGGCGGTCCGCCGGGGGACACGGCGGGCGCCGGGCGGCCGGGAGGCGGCACGGTCGCCGGTCCGCCGTGGGGCGGGGTGAGCGGGACAGGGGCCGGTCCGCCGTGGGGCGGAGTGGGCGGCGGTCCTGCGGGTCCGCCCGCCGCGGCCGGGGCGCCGGGGACGCCCCGGGTGCCCTGCTGCGCGGAGGTGTGCCGCGCCTCTCCCTCGGTCACGTCCGCTGCCGGCCGGGCCCGGTTCTCGTGTGCCATCACGCGCCACTTCCCTTCGGCTTGAGGAGATGCCCGCTGTTGTGCCCGGACGCCGGGCGGGTTCGGGCGGAACGGTTACCGGCCGGGCTCGCGGCCGAAGGCGTCAGGTCCTCGAAGAGGGCGCGTGCGTGTACCAGCGCCTCCCGCAGCTCCTCGGTGGAGGCGGTCGTGGAGCGCAGCGCACGGCGTATCGTGCGCAGACCCTCCACATGGTGCGGGTGGTGCACCGACAGGGCGGCGAGCTGATCCCCGCTCTGATCGGCTTCCGGGAAGCCCCGGGTCGCGGCGATCCGCGTGAGGAGCTCGTCGGCGTCGGCGACCGCCTGCCGCGGCGCGTCGACGAAGCGCTCCTGGAGCATGGTCCACTGGGCGACGTAGTGCTCGCGGACCGCCGGCTCCAGCGGCAGCAGGTGGATGTGGCCGTGCCGCTCGACCCGCTCCCGCAGGTCGTGGTGGGCGGCCTCGCTGTCGCCGCCGTGCCGTTCGAGGGTGCGGTCGTACTCGGGACCGAAGCGCCGCTTCAGGGCCCGCTCACCACTGCCCGTGCCCGCGCGGGCCCGGAACAGGAGACCGGCCACCAGTAGCGCGGCGACCAGCACCGCGACGATGAGAACTACGGTCAGGGTCGACATGGTTGCCTTCCTGGAGGGAACTTCCTGGCTGGCTGTTCGTCACTGCTTACTGGGCACCCGTCCATTCGCCTTGCCGCTTGTCGGGTCGTCAAACCGAACCGGGCAGGACTCGGCGGAGCGGCGGGCCGAGGGACGGGCGCCCGGCAGGGCAGCGGAGTCCGGGCAGTGGGCGGGTCGGCGCAGTCCACGGGCCTGTTCCGGGCCGTGCGTCCTCAGGAGGGGAGGTTCTGTTCCGCCCAGACCACCTTGCCGGTGACGGTGCGGCAGGAGCCCCACCGGCGGCACAGCATGTTGATGAGCTGGAGGCCCCGGCCGCCCTCGTCGCTGAGGTCCGCGTGCTGGATCTGGGGCAGGTCGGGGCCCGTGTCCGAGACCTCCACGACGAGGCGCTCGCCGCGCAGCAGCCGGAGCCGGCCGGGTCCGTTGCCGTACCGCAGGGCGTTGCCGACGAGTTCCGAGACGACGAGTTCGCACACGTCGGCGAGTTCCGTCAGCTCCCACACGGCGAGCTGGTCCGTGACGAGTCTCCGCGCGACGGACGCGGCGCGCCCCTCCTGCGGCAGTTGCCACTCCCGCAGATCGGCGGGCTCGTTCGCGGCGCCCGGGGTGCCCGGCGCGTTCGAGGCGTCCGAGGTCTTCGACCCGCTGTTCGCGCTGGTCGCCACGAGGAGTACGGCCTCGTCGAAACGGGCGTCGGCGGCAGGGGCGCAGGCGATCAGGCCGCCGCCTTCCAGAGCCTCGCGTGGCAGGTCGCGCGCCGCAGTCCGCAGACGGTCCAGCTGGTGGTCCAGGTCCGCGTGCCGGGACTTGACGAGGCCGTCCGTGAACATGACCAGGTTTCCGCCCGCCGGGACCTCGAGGCGGACCGGGTCGTACGGGATCACCCCCGCCCCGAGCGGCGCGCCGACGGGTAGGTCCGCGAACTCCGCGGAGCCCTGTCCGTCGAGGAGCAGCGGTGGCAGGTGCCCGGCGCTGGCCAGGGTGTACGTGGAGTCGGCCGGGTCGAACACGGCGCAGAGGAAGGTGGCGACCTGCTCGTCCTCCAGGTCACGTGTGGCGAGGTCGAGCCGGGCCAGGACACGCTCCGGAGCCATGTCCAGGGTCATCAGGGTGCGGGCCACCGTCCGCAGGCGGCCCATGGTGGCGGCGGCGGGCAGCCCGTGCCCCATGACGTCGCCCACCATGAGGGCCGTACGTCCGCCGGGCAGCGCCATGACGTCGTACCAGTCGCCGCCCACTCCGTGGTGGGCCGAGGAGGGCGCGTACTCGGCCTGCACACGCAGTCCGGGCGTCACCGGGGTCGCGCGCGGCAGCAGGGTGCGCTGGAGGGAGACGACGTGCTCGCGCTCGCGCCCGTAGAGCCGGGCGTTGTCGATGTAGACGGCGGCCTGCGAGGCCAGCTGTGCCGCCAGGGCGAGGTCGGTGGAGGAGAACGGCGGTGTCCCGGGACCGCGGACGAAGTCCGCGCTGCCGAGCAGGAGCCCGCGGGCGATCAGTGGCACCGCGAGGTAGCTGTGCACTCCGGCGGCCCGCATCTTCGCGGCGGCGCTCGCGGTGGGCGCGACCTTGATGAAGTCGTCGTCCCTCATCCGGCTCACCAGTACCGGTTTGCCCTGCCGCAGGCAGTAGCGGTGGAGCAGTGTCTCGTGCGCCTCCTCGGGGCGCGAGAAGGTCTCGCCCACCGGAGTGGGCTCCAGGGAGGACAGCTCGTCGATGGCGCACAGCGCGGTGGCGCGCATGAGCGGGACGCCCGTACCCGTCCAGCGTGAGCCCTCGTCTCCCCGCAGGACACTGTCCAGGATGTCGACGGCGGCGCCGTCGGCGAAGCCGGGCACGGTGAACTCGGCCAGTTCCTGGGCCGTACGCTCCAGGTCGAGGGTGGTGCCGATCCTGGAGCCGGCGGAGTTCAGCCAGGCGAGCCGACCGCGGGTGGTGACCCGGTCGAAGCGGGCCTCGTCGCCGATCGGTCCGAGCCGCCCCCGAGCACCGGCCGCGCGGCGCACCGCGGCACCGTTCCCGGCCGAGACGCGGCCGGCCCGGCGCCGTCTCCCCTTGCCGCCGTTCACTCTTCCGACCTCCCGACAGGAACTCGACCGATGGTGGTGCCCAGCATGCACCTCTTCTCGGCCGATTGGGCCGTTGCCGACGAGCCGGAAGGTCGGGAAATCGACCGGTGCGGCACACGGGACGCCCGGACCAAGGCCCTCGGCGTGGTGCGCAGCCACCGGAACGGGAACCTCCGGCCGTCGCCCAGGGGCACCCGAGACCCCGGCCCGGCGCCATATGAGGGTTGTTTCTCCTGGTCAAGCGACATGCGGCTCACCTACCACCAGGATACGGTCGACGCCGAAGCGCCGGCCTCTCCCAGGCGTGGGCCTCCGTCGCTCGACCCGCCGGAGAGCGATGTCGCTCCGGGCGGGTGTCAGGGGGTGGCGGAGCCGCTCGTCACGGGCGTCCAGGAGCCGGCCTTCACCGCGTACACCGTCAGCCGTCGGTTGACGGTATCGCCGTGCTTGTCGAAGGCGACGCGGCCGGTGACACCGTCGAAGGCCGCCGCGGCGACGGCCTGCGGCAGCTTCGCCCGGGCGTCGGCGGGGAGGGTGCCGCCATTGGCCGTCACGACGGCCTTCACGGCCTCGATGAGGCTCCAGGTCGCGTCGTAGGCGTAGGGGCCGTACCAGCCGGCCGGCTCCGGGTAGCCCGCCTCCTCGTACCGGGTGAGGAAGTCCTGCCCCGCCTTCGATTCCTCGGCGGGCAGGCCGATGTGGGTGGCGAGGTCGCCCTCGGCCTGCGGGTTCGCCGTGAGGTACTGCTGGTCGAAGATGCCGTCGCCGCCCATCAGGGGGACGTTCACCCCCGCCTCCTTGAGCTGCTGGGAGAGCGGCGCGGCGGTGTCGTGGTAGCCGCCGAAGTAGACGGCGTCGGCGCCCGAGGACCGCACCCTGGTGGCGAGTCCGGCGAAGGCGCGTTCGGCGGGATCGACCTGCTCGGTGCCGACGACGGTCCCCCCGAGGCCGGTGAACTCGGTCGTGAGACCGGACGCGAGAGCGGTGCCGTGGGCGCCGGCGTCGTCGATCACGTAGAGCTTGGTCTTCTTCGCCTCGTACAGGTATCGCGCGGCGAACGGCCCCTGGTCGACGTCCGTGCCGATCGTGCGGAAGTACGTGGGGTGGGGGCGTGATGTGGTACCCCCGGCCCAGTCGGGGCCCAGGGTCAGGACGGGATCGGTGTTGCCCGGTGACACGTTGACGAGACCCGCCCGCGCGAGCGGCGGCACCATGGTCCCGGCGACTACGGAGTTGAGCGGGCCGACGACCCCGAGCACCTTCTTGTCGGACACGAACCGGGCGGCGTTGGACGCGCCCCTGGCGGGGTCGGCGCCGTCGTCCAGGGCCGTGATCTCGAACGTCACGCCGGGGACGTGCCGGGACTCGTTGGCGGTCCTGGCCGCCAGGTCGGCGGAGTTCTTGACCCCGACGCCCATCGAGGACAGCCCGCCGCTCAGCGGGGCGTCCACCCCGATCACCACGGTGACGGAGGCGGCGCCCGCGCCGTTGCCGGCCGCCCCCTCGCGGGGCGCGTCATCGTCACGGGTGAGGGTCCAGGTCAGGACGGAGCCCGTGGTGAGCACGGCCAGGGCCGTGCCCAGGACCGCGGAGCGCCGGGTGAGGCCGGGCCGCCGGGCGGACGCCCGCTCGCCGGACTCCGAACGCTGCGAGCGCTGCGAATCGGCCGTCGCCCCCAGCGTGACCGGGTCCCCGGGCGGTGGTACGGGCACGGGCGGGGCGGTCGGCCGGTCCGGCACGGGGAGGCGGGGGGTGTGGGCGGCGAAGTCGGAGTCCCGGACGGTGGGGGTCGGCGGCGAGGGCACCGGTGAGGGCGCCTGCGGCGGCAGGGTGGGAGCGGAGGCGTGATCGGCGGCCGGGTCCGGTGCTGGACTCGGCGCCGGTGCCGGTGCGGGTGCGGGTGCGGGGGTCGCCCGCGGATCGGGCGTGGGGGTGGGGTGGGGCTCAGGCGCGGGGTGGGGCGCGGGCCCAGGGCCGGGCGCAGGCGCAGGGCCGGGCTCGGGCGCAGGGCCGGGCTCGGGCGCAGGGCCGGGCTCGGGCGCAGGGCCGGGCTCGGGCGTCGACTCATGCCCGGGGGAGGCCTCGGACCGGGGTGGGGAGGATCGCAGCACCGCCGCGAGCATCTCCGCCGCTGCCGTGGCACCCACGCGCTGCGCCGGGTCCTTGGTGAGGAGCGCGTCGAGGGCGGGCGTCAGCGGGCCGGCGTGGACCGGTGGCCGGTGCGGGCTGGTGAACACGGCCACGGCGAGGGCGTGGAGCCCGGTCGCGTCGAACGGCGGGTGCCCCTCGACGGCGTGGTACAGGGTGGCGCCGAGCGCCCACAGGTCGTTGGCCGGGGTCGGCCGCTTGCCCTCCAGTTGCTCCGGCGGCATGTACTGGGGGGTGCCGATGACGATCCCGCTGTGACTCAGCTTGGTCGTGGTGTCCGCGAGATGGGCGATGCCGAAGTCGGTGAGGACGACACGGTCCTTGGTCAGCAGGACGTTGTCCGGCTTGATGTCGCGGTGGACGATCCCCGCCCCGTGCGCCTCGGCCAGCGCGTCGAGCATGGCGGCGCCGATCTCGGCGACCCGCCGTACGGGGAGCCGGCCCTGTTCACGGATGGCAGTGGCCAGGGACTGGCCGCGGATCAACTCCATGACGATCACGGGGGCGCCGCGATGCTCCACCACGTCATGGACGGTGATGACCCCTGGGTGGCTGAGAGTGACCGCCGCGCGGGCCTCCCTGGTGAACCGTGTGAGCAGCGCGGCGCGGTCGGCGTCGTCGAGGCCCGGCGGGAAGAGGATCTCCTTGACGGCGACCTCGCGTCCGAAGAGCTGCTGGTCCAGGCCACGCCAGACCCGGCCCATACCGCCCTGGCCGATGCGCTCGACGAGCTGGTACCGGCCGGCGATGAGTTCGGGATTCTGCTCGGTCACGCGCACACTCTAGGTCCTGCTGCGCCGATCAGGTGACGGAAAGACGGCTTGATCACGCCCACGGTGACGGGAACGCGAAGCGTCCGATCCGACGTGAGGGGACGCGGCGTCGGCAGACGCGGCGCGAACCGGTCACACGTCGTGTCATGGCGGACGGTCCTCTCACCCCAGCGCCCCACCGTGATGGATGTACGTGTCAGCTGACGCGGCGGATACGGATGGGACCCTTGAAGTCCGTCGGTTCGACGGGACGGCCGCCCTGGGTGATCTCCACCTCGCCGGACGTGACCAGTCGCCGGGCCGCGCTGCGGGCCGGCTCCATGAGTGCCCGCCAACCGTCGTCGTCCCCCACGTACACGGCTCGCGCGGCGTCGGAGGGACAGATCGACGCGGTCGGACCCCGCTTCTCCAGCAGTTCGAGGATGGCCCGCTCCAACCGCCGCTCCGTCTGCCGTCCGGTTTCCGTCACTCCTCCAGTGTCGCACCGGCGGCGCGCCAAGCCGGTCACCCTCCGGGGCGCCGCCGAGGTCGTGCAGACCGTCGCACCCTGTGCGGCGTCGGCCCGCGCCCGTGGGGCGGCGGGCCGACGGAGGTCGTTCGCGGGTCAGCCGGTGGCGGCGAGTACGGCGTCGGCCATGGCCCGTTCACCCGCCGCGTTGGGGTGGAAGGGTGCCGCGGCGTTGGTGACGAGCGGCTCCATCCAGCGGGTTCCGGCGGGCTTGCAGATGTCGTGGCCGATGGACTTGGTGTAGGTGTCCACGTAGACGGCCCCGTGCGCGGCCGCCTGGGTGGCGATCATGGTGTTGAGGCGCTTGTGGGTGTCCCGCAGCCAGGGAGCGTCGCCCTTGGCGATGGTCGCGACCCAGGGACAGTTTGTGCCGTTGTCGGGAAGGATCGCCGGGTAGCCGGTGACCAGGATCCTGGCCTGCGGGGCCCGCTGACGAATGCCGTCGAGGGTGGCGGCGATCTTGGGAGCGGTGGCGTTGACGGTGGCGGCGAGCTGGTCGGTGCCGGTCCAGGTGTAGCTGGCCTTGCAGGGCGATCCGCCGAGGTTGAACGCCCCGAGCGTCACGCAGCGGACGATGATGTCGGCGAAGCCGACGTCGTTGCCGCCGATGGTGAGGGTGACGAGGTCCGTGTCGGCGCTCAGCGCGTCGAGCTGGGGCGGCGCGGACGCGTTCTGCGCGGAGGTCATGTGGACCGTGGTGGCACCCCCGCAGGTGACGTCCTTGTGAGCGGAGGGGGAGAGCGCGGCGTTCACCAGAGCGGGGTAGTTGCGGTCGGAGCGCATGCAGGTGGCATCGACCTGGTTCGGTACGCCGGCTCCCGACGCGAAGGAGTCGCCCAGGGCGACGTAACGGTCGGACGCGGTGCCGGTGGCAGCGGCGGGACCGGCGCCGAGACCGGCGGCGGTGGCCAGGGCCGCGGTGACAGCGGTGAGAGCGGCAGCGGTGCGGGCGCGACGGCTCGGTGGAACTGATCGCATGGCGGTTTGCCTCTCGTGACAGGGTGAGGGGGCGGGCGCCTGCCGGCCGCCGGGGAGGGCCGGTCGGCGCACCGGACCGACGGCAGAGCGGACCCGTTCGCCTGCTGCCGGAAGCGCGAGGGCTGCGCGCAGTGTTACCAGTCGGTTGTACTCGCTCGTAATATGTGGCCGACGTGACGAGTCGTCAAGGTGTCGCGCGTCAAATGGCGCCTCGCGTGCAGCGGAGAGCAAGGGGCCACGGCTGAAACGCCGTTGGGCCATGGGCCACCATCGCGCGAAGTCACCGCCTCGATCGGCGAACCGTACGCGGTCCGGGTGTCGTGCCGGTCCACGGATGCGGCCCGGGCATTCCCGCGGGACGTCCTTCCCGGTAGGGCGGGCGACGCCCGGTACCCCCTTCTCCCGAACCCCTTCTCAGGCACCCACGGGCGCCACGACGGGTGACTTCCCGGCCTGTGCGAGCACCGCGTTGAACTGCGCGCCGGCGAGCAGGGCGAGGTTGCTGAACCACAGCCACACGAGGAAGACGACGACCCCCGCCAGCGAACCGTAGAGGCGGCTGTACGTTCCGAACTGCGTGTAGAGAGTGAAGAGGGCCGAAGCACCGAGCCACAGGAACGCCGCGAGGGCGCCGCCCGGGAAGCCCCGGCGCGCACCGCGGGCCTGGGCGGGTCCGGTCCGGTACAGGATGAGGATCAGTGCCGTGACGACCACCAGGAGCACCGGCCACCGCAGGAAGGTCATGGCGTCCGTGCCCGAGTAACCGGCGGCCGTCGCGAGTCGGCGGGCCACGGGGCCGGTCGCGACGAGGCTCGCGGCGCCCGCCACGAGCAGCGCCAGCAGCACGCCGGCGGTGAGGACGAGGACGTGCACCGCGCGGAGGGGCGGCCGCGTGTCGGGCAGCCGGTGCATCGTGTGCAGGGCGCGGCGGAAGACCGCCAGGTAGCTGCAGGCCGACCACAGTGCGCTCAGGACGCCGCTGACGAGCAGGACCCACAGGGAGGACGGCTCCGAGGTGAGGCCGTCCAGAGCCTCGCGGAGCACTTGGGCCGACTGCGGAGGGGCGTAGGACGTGAGGTCGAGGATGAGGCGCTCACGGGTGCTGGCCCCGGCCAGTCCCACCAGGGAGACCGAGACGAGGAGGGCGGGCACGAGCGCCAGCACCGCGTAGTAGGTGAGAGCTGCCGCGTAGTCGGCGATGTTGTCGCCCCACAGGCGCACGGCGGTGCCGCGCAGGGAGGACCGCGCCCGTACCAGCAGGTCGGCGGCGCGGTTTCCCGGAGTGCTCCGGGGGGTGCGGAGAGTGTTCGATGTCACGCAGCCCTCCTGCCCGGTGCCACCGCTCTCATCCTCGTCCGTTGCGCAGGCCGTTCCGAGCCCTGCGGCACGCGCGTAACAGGCGATACATTTGGCGAACGGGAAAGCGTCGTCTGTACGCCCGGATTCTTGGACACAGCCGGGATGTGCGCTAAGTCATCGCGGAGGACAGGGGCAGACGGCGGCGATCTGTCCACCGCAGGGGAGGAACGTCATGAGTCTCACGCTGGCCGATGAGATCCGCAGCCGGCTGGGAGATCTGAGCCCGGCCGAACGCAAGGTCGCGCGGGTGTTGCTGGCCGGGTATCCGGCGGCGGTCTTCGAGACCGTGGCCACGATCGCGGAGCGTGCCTCGGTCTCCGCTCCCACGGTGCTGCGCTGCGCCTCCCGCCTGGGGTACAAGGGTTTCCCCGACCTGCAGGCCGCCCTGCGGTCCGAACTCGACGCGCGTACCGCCTCCCCCATCACCTTGTACGAGAGTTCCGGGTCGTCCCAGCGACGCGGCGTGCCGGAGCGTCCGGACGAGGCGGCCGACCCCCGGCTCGGAGAGCGCCTGGCGCTCCTGCAGCAGGCCGTGTCCCAGACCTTCAAGGAGGTCGCCCCGCAGGAGTTCAGCGACGCGGTGCGCCTCCTGAGCGATCCTCGGCGCCGGGTCCACGTGGCAGGGGGCAGGTTCACGCATCTGCTGGCCCAGTACCTGGGCCTGCATCTCACGCAGTTTCGCGACCAGGTGGACGTTCTGCCCGACAGGGATGTGGAACGGACTTCCTTCCTCACTCAGCTCACTCGTCGCGACGTCACCGTGCTCTTCGACTACCGGCGTTACGAGGCCGACAAGACGGTCATCGCCGAGTTGGCGCGCGAACGCGGCGGGAAGGTCATCGTGTTCACCGACCCGTGGCTCTCCCCGGCCGCGGCTCATGCCGACGTCGTCCTCATCACCCAGGTGACGTCGGATTCTCCGTACGACAGTCTCACGCCGGCGCTCGCTCTCATCGAGTCGTTGGTCGCCGCCGTGCTCGACCAGGTCGGATCCGAGGGGCACGAGAGGATGAAGCGGGCCGAGAGCGTGGCCCGCCGCACCGGCCTGCTCTGATCGGCGAGGCATCGCCCGGGTACGCCTTGCCGCCGGTGCCGGGCGGGTGAGGGCCCGTTGCGGGAGGTCACACGAGGCCCACGCGGCGGGCGGTCTCCTCGCTGTGTTTCATGTGCCGGTGGGCGTCGTCGCCGAGGGTGGCGACGACACAGGCGACCACGGTCTCGACGACGGCGAGGGTGGGGACGAGGCTGTCGTACGGAGAGGGCGTGTCGACGCGGCTGGGGAGCACGACCTCCGCGTGAGCGCTGGTCGGTGACAGCCACGCGTCGGTGAAGACGATCACCTTGCCGCCGCGTTCCTGAGCGAGTTGCGCCATGGCCTGTTTGTCGTTCTCGTAGCGCCGGTAGTCGAAGACGACCAGGACGTCCCGTCGGCCGAAGGCGTCGAGTACCGCTGTGCGCTCGACGTCCCGGTCGGGCAGGAAGCGAACGCCGTCTCGGAGCTGCATCAGGTGCAGCCCGAGGTACTGGGCCAGGACGTGGGTGAACCGGCCGCCGGTGAGGACGATGCGGCGCTTGCGGTCGGCCAGAAGCGAGATGGCGGTCTGGAGGTCGTGGGGCGCCAGCTCGGTGAGCGTCTGCGCCAGGGCGTCGCCGAAGAGTTTCGCGCTGTGGGCCAGCAGGCCACCCGGGGACTGCGGGAAGGCCGCTTCGTCCGCTGCTTCGTAGAGGTGGATCGGGGAGGCGTTGCGTACGTCGAGTTCGTCGCGCAGGGCGGCCTGGAAGTCCGGGTATCCGTTGTAGCCCAGGCGGCCCACGAAGCGCAGGACGGTGGGGGCGCTCACTCCCGCGCGTTCGGCGATAGTGGCGACGGTCTCGAAGCCCGCCGCGGGATAGGCGGCGAGCAGGACGCGGGCGACTTTGCGTTCCGCCGGGGTGAGCGTGCCGAGTCTGTGCCGGATGTCGTCGGCGAGGAGGCCGGTCGTCATGGGGGTCCCTCCGTGTGGGTGCAATCCTCGAGACCGGGTGGCGAGGCCGGGGCAGGGCCGGCACGTGGGGCCGGCCCTGCCGCGAGGGGGTCATCGTGGCGCGATGCCGATCTGCAGGTCGACGAGCGTCCGCGGGGTGGCGCCGTCGTCGGTCCAGGCGCTGAAGCCTCTGGCCTTGGTGAAGGTGACGGTGAAGCGGGGGTCGGTTTCGAAGGTGGTGGCGGTCGCGGTGTTCTGGGTCCGGGTCGATGCGAGGGCGCGCGCCGTGGTGCGGAATGAGTAGGGCGTGCCGTCGGGGTTGGACGCGGAGGAGAAGACGTCGTTGTTGACGGGGACCGGGGTCGTGCCGACGGGGCGCAGGCGCCGCTTGTCCGAGGCGGGGTAGGTCGTCCAGGTGTGCGGGACGTACCGGTCCGACTGGGTCAGGTAGGTGTAGCGGGCCTTGCGCATGCTCCAGCCGGCTGCTCCCGTGCGGGTGCGGGCGTCGCGCAGGTCCAGGACGGCGACGCCGTTGGGGCCGAGGACCGTCATCCGCTCGCGTCGGCCGCCGGGGTCGTCGACGACCAGGGCGGTGTTCTCCTCGAGCGTGTAGACGCGGTCGTGTCCGGTGTCGGCCGCCAGGCGGTACGCGCGGCCCTCCCGTCCGTACGCTCCGGTGTGGGTGTCGATGAGGCCGGAGGTCAGGAAACCGAAGCCGCCCCGCGGCATGTACCCGAGCCGGGTGGGGTCCTCGAAGTAGCCGGGCGCGCTGCCGTCCCGCAGGCCCTCGTAGGATTCGCCGCCGCTGACCATGTCGGCGCCGGAGACGATCTGGGCTCCGGCGGAGGAGCCGGAGATCACCGCTCCTCGCGCGAGCTTGGCGCGGATGGCGGCGAGGACCTTGGAGTCGGTGTGCGCGTCGCCGCGGAGGAGGGTGGTGAGGTAGCGGTACTGGTCTCCCCCGCCGAAGAAGAAGCCGGTCATGGACTCGACCTGGGCGACGACGGCGTCCGAGTCGGCGTCGGCCACGTGGTCGATGTCGAGCGGGATCCACTCGGCGTCGGCCGCGCCGTGTCTCTTGAAGAGGTCGGCGTAGTAGGCGCCGTTGCACGCGGAGTTGCTGCACCGCCCCGGGTCGCCCGCGTTCGGGTCCTGGCTCTCGGGAACGGAGGCCGCGGTGATGACTCCGATACGGGCCGAGGGGCCGCCGGCACGCCTGATGATCTCGCCGTAGACCGCTGTGTTGTTCTCCTTCAGCGCTCCGCCGATCAGGACGAGCGAACCTGCCTGCCGGTCGGGGCGTTCGGGTCCGGCCTGGGCGACGGGGGCCGAGGCGAGGAGAGTGAGGGCGACGCCGCACGTGAGAACGGTGCGGCGGGCGGGACCTGAGGATGCGCGCAAGAGTGCCTCCGTGGATCGGTTGACGGACGGACCGGACCCTCGCCCGCATGCCGGTGCCGGGGCGGGTTCTGCGTCGCGGGCAGGTCGTGCGTCGCGGGCAGGTCCTGCGCGGGGCAGGGGGCGGCGGGCTGGTGGGGCATGGGTTCCGTGGGGCGGGTGACGAGGCACGGGCGAGGCGATCGGGACGCCCTTCGGGTTCGCCCGGCCGGACGTGGTTCAGGGGTTTCGGGCGTCCCCGAGCGAGGCGACGAGCGCGGCGAGCACGGCGACGCGCTGGGGGACGCTGGAGATGTCGAGCCACTCCTGAGGGGTGTGGTCGGCGCCGCCGATGGGCCCCAGGCCGTCCAGGATCGGGACGCCTGTTCCGGCGATGAGGTTGGCGTCGCCGACTCCGCCCGTGGCGGTGGTTCCGAGTTCCACACCGGCGGCGTGTGCCACCTGCCGGGCCTTGTCGAACATGCGGCGCGAGGCGGGGGTGTCCTCCATCGGCGGGCAGAGATCGAGCTGCTCGACGAGGACGGTGGTGCCGGGTACCACGGGGTGGTCCGCGGCTTCCTGGATGGCCCGCTTCGCGCGCTGCACATCGGCCGTGGTCGCTGCCCGCACTTCGATGCGGAGTTCGGCTTCCGGGCAGACGATGTTGGCGCGGGTGCCGGCCCGGACCACGCCCACGTTGACGGTGACGTCGTCCCAGTGGCCGTTGAGGGCCTGGAGGGTGACGATCAGGTGCGCGGCGGCGAGGGCGGCGTTGGCGCCGCGCTCGGGTTCGATGCCGGCGTGGGCCGCCTTGCCGGTGACGGTGAGACGGAAGTCGGCGACGCCCTTGCGGGCGATGACGAGGTCGCCGTTCTCCCGGGCGCATTCGAGGCCCAGGCCGTAGTGCATGCCCTGGGCGGTGGCCTCGATGAGGTCGCGGCTGGCCGGAGAGCCGATCTCCTCGTCGGGGGTGGCGAGGAACACGAGCTCGTCGTAGGCGTCGGTGCCGTGCTCACCGAGGATCTCCAGGGCGGTGAGGCCCGCGAGCAGGCCTCCCTTGTCGTCGCTCACTCCCGGCCCGGAGGCGAGGGAACCGTTCACCCCGAAGGGGCGGGCGGCGGCGGTGCCGTCCTCGAAGACGGTGTCCATGTGCCCGGCGAGGATGATCCTGCGGCCGCCTTCGCGCTCCCGGAGCGCCCCTCGCTTGCGCCCGATCAGGGCGTCGCCGGCCCGGCGCCCGTCGGGTGCGGGCGGGAAGGCGACGCGTTCGACGTCGAAGCCGAGGCGGTGCAGCCGGCGCTCGACCCAGTCGGCGACCTTGTTGACGCCGGCGGCGTTGTAGGACCCGGAGTCGATGGAGACGAGTTCCTCGAGGTCGTGCAGGTACTGGGCCCGGTGGGCGCGGGCGGGGCCGAGGAGCTCCGGGGCCGACGTCCGCCGGCGGACCGGGGCGCTCACAGGACCTTGGACAGGAAGGCGCGGGTGCGGTCCTGTTCCGGGTCGACGAGTACCCGGCGGGGGTCGCCGGATTCGACGACGACTCCTTCGTCCATGAAGACGGCGGTGTCGCCGACCTCGCGGGCGAAGCCGATCTCGTGGGTGACGACGACCATGGTCATGCCGTCGGCGGCGAGCTGCCGCATGACGTCCAGGACGTCGCCGACGAGTTCGGGGTCCAGCGCGGAGGTCGGTTCGTCGAAGAGCATCAGCTTGGGCTTCATGGCGAGCGCGCGGGCGATGGCGACGCGCTGCTGCTGCCCGCCGGAGAGCTGAGCGGGGTAGTGGCGGGCCCTGTCGCCGAGGCCGACCTGTTCGAGCAGGCCGTGGGCCTCCTCCCGGGCCGTGTTCCTGGCGACGGCTCCGACCTTGACGGGGGCTTCCATGACGTTCTCGACGGCCGTCATGTGCGGGAACAGGTTGAACCGCTGGAAGACCATGCCGATGTCCCGTCGGCGTTCCGCGACTTCACGTTCGCGCAGCTCGTGGAGCTTGTTGCCGTGCTGACGGTAGCCGACGAGTTCGCCGTCGACGGTGAGCTTGCCGCCGTCGATCTTCTCCAGGTGGTTGATGCAGCGCAGGAAGGTGGACTTGCCGGAACCGGAGGGCCCCAGGAGGCAGCAGACCTGGCCGCGTTCCACGGTGAGGTCGATGCCCTTGAGCACCTCGAGCCTGCCGAAGTGCTTGCGCACGCCTTCGGCGCGCACCATGGGAGTGCTCATCGGCTCTCCTCCTCCCTGTTCTTGCCGTTCTTGCCGTTCCTGCCGCCCTCGCCGCTCTTGCCGTTCCGCCCCATGGCTCCGCCGAGCATGCGCCGGAGCGGGGAGGCGTAACCCGCCATGGTGGTGCCGCGGCCGTAGCGCCGCTCCAGCCAAGCCTGGGGAATGCCGAGCAGGGTCACGAGGGCGAGGTACCAGAGGCTGGCGACGACCAGCATGGGGATGACCTGGTAGTTCTGGGCGTAGACGTCCTGGATGTTGGACATCAGGTCATGGGCGGAGATGACCGAGACCAGAGCGGTCATCTTGAGCATGTTGATGGTCTCGTTGCCCATGGGAGGGATGATCACGCGCATGGCCTGGGGAAGGACGATCCTCCGCATGGTGAGCGCGGGACGCATGCCGAGCGAGTGCGCGGCTTCGGCCTGGCCGGGGTCGACGGACTGGATGCCGGCGCGCACGATCTCCGAGGCGTACGCGGCCTCGTTGAGGCCCAGGGCGAGCAGGGCCGCGATGGCGGGGGTCAGCAGCGCGTTCGTCTCGGCCTGGAGGAACGTGATGTCGGTGAACGGGACGCCGATCTTCACGTACTTGTAGAGGGCGGCCGCGTATCCCCAGAAGATGATCTGCACGAGCAGCGGGGTGCCGCGGAAGACCCAGACGAACGCGGTGGCCAGGCCGTACAGGACGGGGCTCGAGGACAGCCGCATGACGGCTATCAGGGTGCCCAGGCCCAGGCCCAGGAGCATGGAGGCGGCGGTCAGCCAGAGTGTGGTGGCCAGCCCGTCGAAGATGAGGTCCGCGAAGAGGTAGGTGCCGACGACGTCCCAGTGGAGGTTGTCGTTCCTGGCGAGGGAGCCGATCAGCCCGACGAGGGCCAGCAGCGAGGCGACCGCGGCGATCCAGCGTCCGTAGTCGCGGACGGGGACGACTTCGAGGTCCTGGACGTGCGGCTCGCCCTTGGGGGTGGTTTCGGCGGGTGCCTTGGTGTCGATCATCTCTAGTCCACCGCCGCGTTCTTGGTGGCCTTGGGGACGGCGATCGACGCGACGCCGTACTGGTTGTAGATCGCCGCGACGGTGCCGTCGTCGATGAGGGCCTGCAGCGCCTTGAGGATCGCGTCCGTCAGCTCGGGCAGCTCCTTGCTGACCGCGATGCCGTTGGGGGAGGCGTTGTAGCCGCCGGGCGCCGCCGGATCGTCGACCAGGTCGAAGGCCTTGCCGTCGTCGGCGGTCTTGGCGACCCAGCCGGCGGCGGGCTTGGTGAGGACCTGGGCGACGACCTTCCCCGAGCGGAGGGCGAGCTGGGCGTCGGAGTCCTTGGGGAAGGTCTGGATGTCGATCTTCCCCTTGCCCGCCTTGGTGCAGACCGCCTGGTGGGACTTGAGCAGGTCGAGCTGGTTGGTCGCGGCCTGCACCGCGACCTTCTGCCCGCAGAGGGTGTCCAGGGTGGTGATCGTGGAGGGGTTGCCCTCGGCGACGAGGATGCCGGAGCCGGACTGCGAGTAGTCGACGAAGTCCACGACCTTCTGGCGGTCCTTGTTGTCGGTGATGGCCGACATCGCGACGTCGAACTTACCTGCCTGGATGGCCGGGACGATGCCGTCGAACTTCTGCGGGGTGAAGGCGAAGGCCACGCCGAGCTTGCCGCCGAGCGCCTGGCCCAGGTCGTAGTCCAGACCGGTCAGCTCGCTCCCGCCCTCCTTCGCGAACATCTCGAAGGGCGGGTAGGGAACGTCGGTGGCCACCCTGACCTTGCCCGCCTTCCTGATCTCCTCGGGCAGTACGTCGTACAGGGCCTGGTCCTTCTTGACCTCCACACCGGCGACGGAGACCGTGCCCGCCGCTGCGGGCGCGGTCTCGGCACCCCCGCAGGCGGAGAGGGAGAGAAGCGCTGTGGCCGTCACGGCGGCGGCCGCTGCGCGGTGGGGAAGACGCGTGGTCATCGGGGTGATCCTCTCGAGGATTCTTCGCCGGCGGGTTCTGGCCGCCGGCCACAGCAGGGAAGTTACAGATCATTCAAGAACCTGGCTAGATGTATCTCACGTTACGTTCACGTAACGCGGCCCCTTGGGTTGTCAGTACGGCGTTATATCCCGTTCTGACCGGAGATTTCGGCGGCTCACTGCAACGGGAGAGGACTCTGCCGACGTACATCTTCCCGTTCTGACGATTGGCTTGTATGTTCCGCTACCAACCCGATGAGCCCGCATCGGACGACCGCGATCCCGGTGGCGTCCGTCCGCGGTGCCGTACGCATCCCTCTCCTGGAGCGCACATGACGTCACGTCTCACACGCAAGTCCGCACCGCTCGCCGTCGCCCTGATCGCGGTGACCGCGGCCATGACGATCCAGCAGCCCGCTCACGCGGCTGCGGACAGGATCCGGCTGGGCAGCGCGGCCGATACAAGTCGCACCTCGTGGAACGGTCCCGCGTTCACGATGAACGGCGCCGGCGGCGTCGTGCCGGCGTCGATGTCCCGGGCCGTCGACGCCATCCGCGGGGGTACCGGCAGCATCGACGTCGTCGTTCTCTCCGGGTCGGCCCCCACGTCGGGCAGCAAGACCCCCGAGTGCGACACCGTCATGGGCCTGACCGGCGTGAACTCGTGTACGACGTGGACGCTCACCACGGCCGGCGACGGGAACAACAGCCAGATGAACACCGATGTCCGCAACGCCGAGTTCGTCTACTTCGCCGGCGGCGACCAGTGCAGGTACGCGGCATGGAAGGGAACCGCGCTCGAGGCGTCGGTCGAGTCCGTGGTGGCCAAGGGCGGCGGCTCCGGCGGGGGAAGCGCCGGCCACCACATCAACAGCCCCGTCGTCTACGACGCCTGCAACGGCAGCGTCACCAGTGCCGAGGCACTCGCCAACCCCTACGACCGCTACATCAGCTTCACCACCGGCATGTTCCAGTGGGCGAACTACGGCGGAGTCGTCAACGACTCCCACTTCGTGACCCGCGACCGCATGGGCCGCACCATGGCCTTCCTCGCCCGCGCGGTGAAGGACGGCCTCACGCCGGGAGGCGCCGCCTGGGGCGTCGGCGTCGAGGAGGGCGGCGGATCACTGTTCATCGACCGCGACGGCATGGCCACCCAGTACGGCAAGGACGCCTACGTCGTCCTCGCCGACCACCAGCCCGAGCAGGCCGTCGACAGGAAGCCGCTGACCTACTCGGGCTTCAAGATCTGGCGCCTGACGCCGGGCTCGACCTTCGACTTCAAGAACCGGCCCACCTGCGGGTACTACCTGCGCAGCGTCACCAACGGGGTGACCGACGCCAACCTCTACAACGGCACTCCGGTGACCGACTGCGGAGGCCAGAGCGGCGGCACCGCGCTCGCCGAGAGCGAGCCGAACGACACCCGCGACACGGCCGACGACGCCACCACCCTGCCCTCCCCCGGCACCCTGACCGGGAACATGAGATCCACGAGCGACCGCGACTACTTCAAGGTCGCCCTGCCCGCCGGCCGGACCCTCACCGTGAACTGCGCCGTCCCCACCGCGTACGACGCCGACGTCTACCTGCTGGACTCGGCGGGCAACACTCTTGGACGCTCCGTCAACGACGGCGCCGGCACCGACGAGAACCTCACCTTCACCAGGACCGCCTCCGGGACCGGCACGTACTACGTCGACGTGGAGGCCTACAGCGGCAGCGGAACCGCCGCGTACAACTGCGCCCTGACCAGGAGCTGACGACGGCGCCGGGTCTGCGGCCGGCGCCAGGGCGAAGACCCGGCCGCCCGCTCGCGGGCCCGGCCCGGCGGTGCCGGGCCGGGCCCTCCGTGACCTACTGCGGATGGGTGAGCCTCCAGGGGTCGAGTCGATCGTCCAGCTCCTCCTCGGTGAGCAGTCCGCTCCGTGCGGCCAGCACGCGCACGGACAGTCCCGTGTCCATGCACTGACGCGCCAGTTCGGTCGCCCGCTGATAGCCGATGACCGGATTGAGCGCCGTGGCGAGACCGGCCGACCCCTCCACCGACTCGCGAAGCCGGTCCTCGTTCGCCTCGATCCCGCGCACGCACCGCTCGGCCAGGACGCGGCAGGCCGCCTCCAGACGGTTCATCGAGTTCAGGAGGTGATGAACCATCAGGGGCTCGAACGCGTTCAGCTGGAGCTGCCCCGCCTGGGCCGCCGCGGACACCGAGGCGTCGGCTCCGACCACGTCGAAGCACACCTGGTTGACCGCCTCGGGGACGACGGGGTTCACCTTGCCCGGCATGATGCTCGACCCCGCCTGCAGCGCGGGCAGGCGGAGCTCCCCCAGGCCGGCCCTCGGTCCGGAGCACAGCAGTCGGAGGTCGTTGCAGATCTTCGACAGGCGCAGGGCGAACTGCTTCAGGGAACCGGAGAGCTGAAGGAATCCCCCCACTCCCTGGGTGCTCTCGACGGGCTGGCGGGCCGAGCGGACCGGGACCGACGTGATCGTCGCCAGATGCGCCACGGCGAGTCGCGCGAATCCGGCGTCGGCGTTCAGACCGGTCCCGACGGCGGTTCCCCCGAGATTGACTTCGAGCAGCGCGGATGAGGCGCGCGTGACGAGCGACGCGTCATCACGCACCGTGAGGGCGAACGCGTCGAACTCCTGCCCGAGAGTGATCGGTACGGCGTCCTGGAGCTGCGTCCTGCCGAGCTTCACGACCTTGGCGAAGGCGCCGCCGCGTTCGGTGAAGGCGTTCACCAGGACACTCATCGCGTCCAACAGGCGCCCCGCGGCGGCGTACATCGCGAGCTTGGCCGCAGTCGGGTACACGTCGTTGGTGCTCTGCGAGCGGTTGACGTCGTCAAGGGGATGCAGATGGACGTAGGCGCCGCGCTCGTGACCGAGCAGCTCCAGCGCCCGGTTCGCGATCACCTCGTTGACGTTCATGTTCGACGAGGTACCCGCGCCGCCCTGGAACACATCCACCACGAACTGGTCGTGCAGACGTCCTTCTCGGACCTCTCCGCACGCCGCGACGATCGCGTCGACCCGTTCTCGCGGCAGGGTGCCCAGGTCGCCGTGGGCGAGTGCGGCGGCCTCCTTCACCTCGGCGAGGGCGATCACGAGTTCCGGGTGGGCGGACAGCGCGGTGCCGGTGAGCGGGAAGTTCTCGACCGCCCGAAGCGTGTGAATGCCGTAGTAGACGTGCGCCGGGACGCCCCTGTCGCCGATCAGATCGTGTTCCTCGCGTACGGAATCCACACTCGCCCCTTTGCACAGGCCCTCGACAGGAGGACGCCACAGCAGCATCCGTGCCAGTATCAGGCATTACACATCACCCACACAAGACTCTAGTTGAATCTCACGTTACAGACCTCCTCGCCTTCGCGATGTCGGCGTTGGTGGCCCCCTCGGCGAGCCGTGCCAGGAAGTCCGTCTCGCGCGGGGTGAGACGATCGATCCGGCTCCGGGCCTGTGCCGTCCGGGGGCGGTCGCCGTGGCGGAAGCGGTCGATGAGGCGGCGCGCAGCGGCGGGATGGAGCATGGCGGACCCGGCGGCGACGAGGTGGACGGCACGCAGGATCTCGGCGGGGTCGGTGTCCTTGAGGAGGAAGCCGTCGGCGCCGGCGGCCAGCGCGTCGTAGACATAGGCATCGAGGTCGAAGGTGGTCAGGGTGATCACCTTCGGTGGATGGGGAAGGGCGCGCAGTCGCGCGGTGGCGGTGATGCCGTCCACGCGGCGCCACCGCGACGTCGAGGAGGTCCTCGCCGGCTACCAGCGCCGCTACGCGACCGACTGCTGGACCGTGTGGGGCAACCTGCCCCCGGCGAAGGTCTGGCACCTGCGCCGCCCCGCACCACCGACCGCCCGGGCGACGGTGCCGACGACACCGACAGCACCGGCACCGGCACCGGCACCGGCACCGGCACCGGCACCGGCACCGACGACCCTGGTCGGAGGGGGCCGATGAACGCGCTGACCAGCGTGACCGGCGTGATCAGCCAGGTTCCCGCTCCGGCCGCGTACGCGATTCTGGCCGCCGCGGTGCTGGCCGAATCCGTCCTGCTGATCGGCGCGTTCATCCCGACCCTGACCCTCCTGCTGGCCACCGGGGCCATGGCCCGCACCGGTGACCTCGACCTGGCCCTGGTCATCGCCACCGCCTCGTGCGCGGTGGTGGCCGGGGACGCATTCGGCCACCGCACCGGGCACCTGCTGGGCAGCCGCCTGCGGACCGGTCGCCTCGGCCGCCGCATACCCGCGGCCGCCTGGCGGCGGACCGAAGCCCTCATGGCGAAGCGCGGCGGTCAGGCCGTCCTCCTCTCCCGGTTCGTCCCCGTCCTGCGCACCCTGACCCCGCACCTGGCGGGCGCGACCCGGCTTCCCTACCGCCGTATCGCCCCCTACAGCCTGTGCGTCGCTCCCCTGTGGGCCGGGGCGGAAGCCGCCACCGGCTACGCCGCGGCCACCTCCCTCCAGCACGCCCTGGCACTCGGCGGCCCCGCACTCGCCGTCACCGCCGCCCTGGTCGCCGGGACTGTCCTGGCCACCGCCGGGATTCGCCGTCGCCGGGCACGTGGAGCACCGGAAGCATCGGCCGATGACCACGCCTCCGACGCCCCTCACGCCACACCGGTCGTCGGTGTGGCGTGAGGCGTCCTGAAGTCGCAGGTCAGACGGTGGAGCGGAACGCCGGCAGGTACCCGCCGGCGTGGCCCGCGGCCTTGGGGTGGTAGGAGTTCGACACGGGGACGGCGACACTGTGCAGCCAGGCGTCGCTCGAGCAGATCTCGTGCCCGGTGAACTCGTCCACGACGCTCGAGTACACGAAGCCGGCAGCGGCGGCGCGTGCGGCGAGAACGCTGTTGAGGGCGTCGCTGCCCCGGTTGATCGCGGCCCGCTCGGTCTCGCTCAGACCGGCGATGCAGCCACCGTTCAACCGGTAGAACTTCGGGTAGCCCAGGACCACGACGCGTGCCTGCGGAGCCCTGCTGCGGATCGCGCCGTAGAGGGCGGAGAGGCTGCCGGGGAGCACGTTGTCGACTTTGGCGACCGCCGTGTTCACGGCGTTGACGCAGGTGGACTCGCTCTGCAGGACGCAGGTCTGCATGACGTCGGCGAAGCCGACGTCATTGCCGCCGGCCGTGACGCTCACCAGCGTGGTCGACGAGTTGAGCGGGGAGAGCTGGCTGTCCTTGACCGTGGTGCTCGTGGCGCCGGAACAGGCGGTGAACGCGAACGACGCCGGTGCGTTGGCCGCCGCCCACAGGGACGGGTACGCCTTGCTGCTGCGCTGGCAGGCACCGCTGTCCGACAGGTAACTGCCGGCGCCCACCCCGGAGGAGTACGAATCTCCGAGAGCCACGTAACGCTCGCCCGCCGCGGTGGCGGCGTTCGCCGGCTGCGTCAGGCCGAGGACGACGCCGGCCAGAGTCAGGGCCGTGGCGAGAGCCCGAGCCCAATTAGTTCTGAGCATGACAAACAGCCCCTCAAGTAGAGGATGGGGAAGCCGGGTTACTGGATCGACAACCTTGTAGCAGGCGAGATCCCCGCCGCGACAGACATGCGACAAAGGCCGTCCCATTTGCGAAGATGTTGATTCACGTGCGGACGTGTTCGCGTGCGGACAGGTCGCGGGAGCGTACGGAGCGTCGCCCCCCACCCGCCGGATCCGCCCGCTCCCCGGCACCAGTCCCCCGCCACCAGGGCGAACGCCTGAAGTAGGTTGACCTGGACGAAAGGAGCGTGGGCAGTGGGGGAACGGGTCACCATGGCGGACGTCGCCCGAGCGGCCGGCGTGTCGTCCGCCACCGTCTCGTACGTCCTGTCGGGGAAACGAGCGGTCGCTCCCGCCACACGGACAGCCGTCGAGGCGGCCGTCGACCGGCTGGGGTTCACCGTGAACACCACGGCACGCAGCCTGCGGACCGGACGGTCGAGCCTCGTGGCACTGATCGTGCCCGACCTGGCCAACCCGTTCTTCGCCCAGCTGGCCGCGGCGCTCGAGGAGGGTGTGCGGGGTCTCGGACTCCACGTGGTGGTGTGCAACACGCGCGCCCGCCGGGAGGAGGAACGCGCACTGCTGGCCGAGGCGGTCCAGCAGCATTTCGCCGGTGTGGTGATCACACCTTTCCGGCTCCTGCCCTCGGACCTCCGTCCGGTGGTCGAGGCCGGTGTGCCGGTCGTCGTCAGCGCCGACGTACCCTTCGGGCCCGTCGACCAGATCTCTCCCGACGCCCGGGTCGCGACACGGCAGGCACTCCAGTGCGTCACCTCCGGGGGCCGCCGCCGCATCGCGGTGATCGCCGGCCCCCGGGACGCGACGGGTGGCGACCCGCGCCTGGAACTCCTCCGCGCCCTGGCCCTGCAGTTCGGCACCAGCGTGCCCCGTGAGCTCGTGGTGCGCGGTGAGCACACGCGTGAAGCGGGAGCGGCCGGATTCGGTGAGCTGCTGGGGCGCCGCCACGCACCGGACGCGGTGTTCTGCGCGAACGACGCCATCGCCGTAGGAGCCATGGACAAGGCGCGGGAGCTGGGGATCGAGATCCCCGAGGAGGTCGCGCTGATCGGGCACGACGACGCGTCCTTCGCTTCGCTCGTGCGGCCACAGCTGTCCACCATCCGCTACCCCGCAGCCGAAGTCGGCCGTCTGGCGGCCCAGTTGCTCCGTGAGCGGCTCGACGGGCGCGAGGTGTTCAAGACCGTGAAGGTCAAGGCCGAGTTCATCCGGAGGGCGTCCGCCTGACCCGGTGGCACCGCACCACTCCACCGTTCACGCGACGCCGCCACGAAAGGCGACAGAACCCGAGGGACGTAATCGATTACGCCCCAGCCGTCCATCAAGAACTGCGCATCGCAGTGCATCAAATATTCCCAGGTCAGAACGGATTCAACCGGCACCGACCCCCCGTCCGCGGGTGCGGGAGACGCCACCGGATCTGAAGGAATCACGCCCAGACTCTTGACATGGACCTTTCGCCATTGTGAGGTGGCGGCCACCGCTTCGTCGAAGCGGATCCTCGGCGCAAGGAGCGACTTTCATGGCGATGCTCGGTCGGACCTCTGTGGGCAGACGTTGGGCGGTCGGCGGCGCGGCTCTGGCCCTCACCGTGGTCACCGGTTGCGGTGGCGGCGGCACCGGGGAGAGCGCGGCGGGCGCCTGCGAGCCGGCCTCGGGCAAGGTCACGCTGCAGTACTGGTCATGGGTGCCCGGCATGGAGCAGGCGGTCGACCTGTGGAACAGAGAACACCCCGACATCCAGGTCGAGTTGAAGAACACGCCGTCGGGCAACGCGGGCACCTACCAGAACCTGTCCAACGCGCTCAAGGCCGGCAAGGCACCTGACCTGGGACAGATCGAGTACGACTCGCTGGCGAGCTTCCGTCTCAAGGAGGGCCTGCGGGACATCTCGTCGTGTCCGGGAGTGACCGAGGCCGAGACCCGGTTCGCGGACTGGACCTGGTCGCAGGTCGAGTTCGGGGCCGAGGGCGAGGACGGGGTGTGGGCGGTGCCCCAGGACACGGGACCGATGGCGCTGTTCTACCGCAAGGACGTCTTCGAGGACCTCGGCATAGCCGTCCCGAAGACCTGGCAGGAGTACGAGGCGGCCGCGCGGACGGTCAGGAAGGCGGGCAAGTACATCACCCACTTCCCGCAGACCGACCCCAACTGGTTCACCGGGCTGCTGTGGCAGAACGAGGCCACCCTGTTCGAGCGCGAGGGCGACGCCTGGAAGGTCACCGTCGACCGGCCCGAGAGCAGGCAGGTGGCCGACTACTGGCAGAACATGATCGACGACAAGCTCGTCGCCACCGACCTGCAGGGCTTCTCGCCGGCGCTGTACAAGTCGTGGAACTCCGGCGAGGTGGTCACCTGGATCAGCGCCGCGTGGGGCTACAGCACCCTCCGCGACAACGCGAAGGCGACCTCCGGGAAGTGGGCCGTCGCCCCTATGCCGCAGTGGAAGGCGGGCGAGAAGCGGGCCGGCAACTGGGGCGGTTCGACGACCGCCGTGCTCGCCGGTTCCCCGCACCCGGCCGAGGCGTCGCAGTTCGCGCTCTGGCTGAACACCGATCCGAAGGCACTGGAGATCCTCAACCGTGAGGGCGGCCTGTACCCGGCGGCGAAGGCCGGTCTCGACCTGCCGGCGCTGAAGAAGCCGGTCGACTTCTACGGGCGGCAGCCGGTCTTCGACGTCTTCGCCGAAGCCTCCGCCGGGGTCGACACCGGTTTCACCTGGGGTCCCACCATGACGGACACCTACCGCTTCCTGAGCGACGGCACGGCGAACGCCATCGGCGGCGGGTCCACCCTCGGCGACGTCCTGAAGCAGACCGACGCCCAGAGCGCCGAATCGCTGCGCAAGCAGTCGCTCGACGTGACCGAGTAGACGGCTCCTCGTCCCGATCCCGTCCCCGCCGCGACCACCCGGCGGGGCCGGCCCCTTCCCGAAGGCTTCGCGTGACCTCGACCACCGCTCCCCCCGCTCCGCACCGCCGGTCCCACCGCACCGCGGCGCCGTGGATCTTCCTGCTCCCCTTCCTCATCCCCTTCGTCCTCTTCACCGTCGTGCCCGTCGGATACGCCTTCTGGCAGAGCCTGCAGAAGACCGAACGCACGGGCGGCACGTTCGGCCGGACCCGGACGGTCTTCGCCGGGTTCGAGCAGTACGCCGAGGTCCTGTCCTCACCGTTCCTCCTGGACAGCGTCCTGCGTGTCGTGCTCTTCGCGCTGGTGCAGATCCCCGTCATGCTCCTGATCTCCCTGGTCCTGGCCCTGCTGCTGGACTCGACGGTGGCCCGCTGCAAGCGGTTCTTCCGCCTCGTCTACTTCGTGCCGTACGGGATACCGGGCGTCGTCGCGGCGCTCATGTGGGCCTTCCTGTACGACCCCCGTCTCTCACCGGTCGTCGACGGACTGCGCTCCCTCGGCCTGCACGTCGACCTCCTGGGGGCGGACGCCATCCTGTGGTCCATCGGGAACGTCGTCACGTGGACGTACACCGGCTACAACATGCTGATCCTGTACGCGGCCCTGCAGGCGGTCCCCTCCGACATCGGCGAGGCCGCCCGGGTGGACGGCGCGAGCGGGTGGACCATCGCGCTGCGCATCAAGATCCCGATCATCCGCCCCGCCTTGGTCCTGACCGGCGTGTTCTCCCTCATCGGCACGTTCCAGCTGTTCACCGAGCCACAGGTGTTCCGGTCCATCTCCACGAGCGTGACCAGCACCTTCACGCCCAACCTGGCCGCCTACTCGCTCGCCTCCGGCGACGACTACAGCGGGGCGGCGGCCCTGTCCGTCCTCCTGGCGCTGGTGACCTTCCTGCTCTCCTTCGCCTTTCTGCGCTTCACCACGAGGAGGCAGCCATGAGCATGCTGACCCGTACCGAGGGGGCCCACCCGGCGCCTCCGACGCGTTCCCGCCGGCCGGGGAGCAGCGGGCGGGCGACGGTGGGCGCCATGGTGTTCATGGTCCTCGCCGCCTGCTACATGCTGCTTCCGGTCTACTGGCTGATCGTCGCTGCGACCAAGAACCAGGGCGACCTGGTCAGCACGCCCGGTCTCCTTCCGGCCGAGTGGCACCTCGGCGACAACCTCGTCTCCCTCTTCACCCAGCAGGACGGCGTCTTCGGCCGCTGGCTCCTCAACAGCCTGCTCTACGCGGGTGCGGGCGCGGCGGTCGCCACGGCCCTGGCCGCGGCAGCCGGCTACGCCCTGGCCAAGTACACCTTCCCCGGCCGGGAGACGGTGTTCTCGGTTGTCCTCGGTGGGGTGCTCGTGCCCGCGACCGCGCTGGCGCTGCCGCTCTTCCTCCTGTTCGCCGAGTTCGACGCCACCGACACGTTCTGGTCGGTGTTCCTGCCCAGCGTCGTCAGCCCGTTCGGTGTGTACCTCTCGCGCATCTTCGCCGTGGCGTCCGTCCCGGACGAGGTGATCGAAGCCGCCCGCATGGACGGGGCCGGAGAGTTCCGCATCTTCCGCACCCTCGCCCTGCGCCTGATGACGCCGGCCCTCGTCACCGTCTTCCTCTTCCAGTTCGTCGTCATCTGGAACAACTTCCTGCTGCCGCTCGTGATGCTGCAGGACGACCGCCTCTACCCCGTCACGCTCGGCCTGTTCACCTGGCAGTCCCAGACCAGCCGGCTGCCCGGACTGCAGAGCCTCACCATCGTCGGGGCGCTCGTCTCCGTCGTCCCCATCGTCCTCACGTTCCTTCTCCTGCAGCGCTACTGGCGCGCCGGACTGGCCGCCGGAGCGGTGAAGTCATGACCGACCCCCTGACCCTGCTGAACGACCGTGTCGGCGGCATCGCCTACGGCGGCGACTACAACCCCGAGCAGTGGCCACGGGAGGTGTGGCGGGAGGACGTCCGGCTGATGCGCGCGGCGGGGGTCAACCTCGTGACCCTGGGAGTGTTCTCCTGGTCCCGCATCCAGCCCCGGCCCGACACGTACGACTGGAGCCTGCTCGACGAGGTCCTGGACCTCGTGCACCGCAACGGCATCGGCGTCGACCTCGCCACCCCCACCGCCGCCCCGCCCCCCTGGTTCACCCGGGCGCATCCGCAGGCACGGCCGGTGACGTCGGGCGGGACCCGCCTGTCCCACGGCAGCCGGCAGGTGTTCTGCCCCAGCCACCCCGCGTACGCCGAGGCCGCCGACGCCCTCGTCGAGGCGCTGGCCATCCGTTACCGCGCTCACCCGGCGGTCGTCCTGTGGCACGTGCACAACGAGTGGGGCAACCACAACGCGCTCTGCTACTGCGACACCAGTGCCGCCGCGTTCCGGGACTGGCTGCGGGCACGCCACGGATCCCTCGACGTGCTCAACGAGGCGTGGGGGACGGACTTCTGGAGCCAGCGGTACGGGGACTGGGAGGAGATCGACCCGCCACGGGACACCACGGCCTTCCACAACCCGGGGCAGGACCTCGACTTCCGCCGCTTCTCCTCCGACGCCCTCCTGGCCCGGCACCGCGCGGAGTCCCGCATCCTGCGCCGCTTCGCACCGGGCATCCCCCTCACCACCAACCTGATGGGCACGCTGGAGAAGAAGGTCGACGGGCACGCCTTCGCGGCCGAGTGCGACCTCGTCTCCGTCGACCACTACCTCACCGCGGCGGACCCCGAGGGGCACGTCGGCCTGGCCCTCAACGCCGACCTCGCACGCGGGATGGCGGGCGGCCGGCCGTGGCTCCTGATGGAGCACTCCACCTCCGCCGTCAACTGGCAACCGGTCAACGTGGCGAAGAAGCCGGACGAGACACGCCGCAACAGCCTCACGCACCTGGCCCGCGGGGCGGACGGCGTGCTGTTCTTCCAGTGGCGGCAGTCCCGTGCCGGCGCCGAGAAGTGGCACTCGGCCATGCTGCCCCACGGGGGAACCGACAGCCGGGTGTGGAAGGAGGTCAGCCGGCTCGGAGCCGACCTCGCGGACCTCACCGAGGTGGTCGGCACCCGCGTCGTCAGCGAGGTCGCCGTGCTGTTCGACTGGCAGACGTGGTGGGCCCTCGAACTCGAAGCCCGACCCTCCGGCGAGGTGCGGTACCTCGAAGCGGTCCGGGACTGGTACGAGGCGCTCTGGAGCCTCAACATCACCTGCGACCTCGTCCCGCCCGGCGCCGACCTGACCCCCTACCGGGCCGTGCTCGCACCGAACCTCTACCTCCTGTCCGACGACGACGCCAAGAACGTCACCCGGTACGTCGAGCGCGGCGGGCAGTTGGCGGTCGGATACTTCAGCGGGGTCGTCGACCACCACGACCGGGTACGCCCCGGCGGCCATCCTGGCGCCCTGCGCGATGTCCTGGGCCTGCGGGTCGACGAGTACCTGCCGCTGCGCGCGGGAGAGGCCGCCCGGCTCGACGGCGGGGGGCACGCCGTCCGCTGGGCGGAGCGCATCGAGCCCCGGGAGTGCGAGACCGTGCTGAGCTTCGCCGACGCTCCCGACGGCGGCCCGGCCCCCGGAGCACCCGCCGTCACGCGCAACCGGTACGGCCGGGGAACCGCCTGGTACGCGGGCACACGCCTCCCCCGGGAGAAGCTGCGCGACCTGGTGCGGTCGGTGTGCCAACAGGGCGACGCCGCACCCGTCGTCGACGGCCCGCCAGGGCTGGAAGCCGTGCGGCGCTCCGGTCCCGACGGCTCGTACCTGTTCCTCGTCAACCACACCGACAGCACCCGGTCGGTCCCGGCCGACGGGACGGGGCTGCTCGGGGCGACGGTGCGGGACGGCCGGGCGGTCGTCCCCGCCGGGGCGGTCGTCGTGGTGCGCGAGCACCCGGCGAAGCGCCGCCCGTGAGCGGGCACGCGAGGCCCGCCGCCGCCACTCGCCCGTCACCGCGACGCCCGGAAAGGAGGGAGAAAGGGATGACTTCCCCGACCCCCACACCGTCACCTCTCCTCGCGACGAGGTCGGTGGAGATCGACGAGGCGAGCGGGACCGTCGTCCTGCGCGGTCCCGCGTCCTGCTACGTCCTGCGGGTCGACCGCTCCGCCGGGACCGTCCTCCACGTGCACTGGGGCGCGCCGCTGCCCCTCGACGACGCGGTCGCCCTGCCGGTCTGGGCCGACCACGACAACAGCTTCGCCGGGCGCTGGGACGGCGTCGAGGAGTACCCGGTGGAGGGCGGTGCCCGCTTCGGCGCTCCCGCGCTGGAGGTGCGTTTCGCCGACGGCAGCAGCCCGGTCGAGCCCCGTGTCGACGCCGTCTCCACCCCCGGGGAGGGCCATCTGGTCGTCCTCCTGCGGGACCGCGTCCGGCCCCTGGCGTGGGAACTGCACTACCGGCTCCCCTCGGGTGGTGACGTCCTGGAGCGGTGGACGGTGTTCCGGCACACGGGGGCTCCGGGAGACGCTCCGATCCTGCTCACGCGTTACGCGTCGGCCCACTGGCCGCTGCCCCACCGCACGGGATGGCGACTCGGCGCCGTACACGGCGGATGGGCGGCGGAGAGCCGCTGGGAACGGACGGGCCTGGCGGCAGGGGAGACCGTCCTCGGCAGCCGCCGCGGGCACACGGGGCACCAGGCCGGTCCCTGGGTCTCTCTGGACGCGGGGGACGCCGGCGAGGAGCACGGCGAGGTCTGGATGGTCGCTCTCGCGACCAGCGGCAGCTGGCGGATCACCGCGCAGCGCACCGCCGCCGGCCGCGTCGGCGTCCTGGCCGCGGAGGGCCACGAGGGCATCGAAGGGGAACTCGGGCCCGGTCTGTGCCACACGACGCCGGTCAGTACCGCGCTGTACGCGGCGGGCGGGTTCGGGGCCGCGAGCCGCGCCTTCCACACCTATCTGCGGCAGCACGTCCTCCCCCACCCCCATGAGGTCCGGCCGGTTCTGTACAACTCCTGGGAAGCGACCGGGTTCGACGTCTCCGAGGACAACCAGCTGGCTCTGGCCACGCGCGCGGCGGCCCTGGGAGCCGAGCTCTTCGTCGTCGACGACGGCTGGTTCGGCGGACGCGACGGCGACCGTGCCGGACTCGGCGACTGGTCACCGCATCCGCACCGCTTCCCCCGCGGTCTTCGACCGCTCGCGGACGAGGTGCACCGGCTCGGCATGGCGTTCGGGCTGTGGGTGGAGCCGGAGATGGTCAACGTCGACAGCGAGCTGTACCGGGAGCACCCGGAGTGGGTGGTGCACCTTCCGGACCGTACCGCCACCGAACTCCGCCACCAGCTGGTGCTGGACTTCGCCCGGCCCGAGGTGACCGACTGGGCGTACGCCTGGCTACGGCAGCTGGTCGCCGACAACAGCGTCGACTTCCTCAAGTGGGACTTCAACCGGTCCTTCACCGAAGCCGGTGCGCACGCGGGTGGTCCTGCCGCGCGCCAGGTCCACGTCACCCACGCACACGGCGTCCACCGCGTGATGGACCGGTTGCGGGCCGACTTCCCCCGGCTGCGCATCGAGTCGTGCGCGGGCGGCGGGGGCAGGGTCGATCCGGGGATCCTCGCCCGCACCGACCAGGTCTGGCCGTCCGACAACACCGACGCCGTCGACCGGCTGGCCATCCACCACGGCTTCAGCCAGGCGTACCCCGCACAGGTGATGTCGGCGTGGGTGACCGACAGCCCGAACCCGCTGACCCGGCGCACGGTCCCGCTCCGGTTCCGGTTCCACTGCGCGATGGCGGGGGTGCTCGGCATCGGAGGTGATCTGACCCGCTGGACACGGCACGAGCTGGCGGAGGCCGCGGACCTCGTGCGGCTGTACAAGGACATCCGCCCCGTGGTCCAGCACGGCCGGCTCCACCGCCTGCTGTCCCCCGGCGACGGTCCGATGACAGCGGTGCAGTTCGTGGACGACGGCGCCGACCGTTCGGTCGTCCTGGTCTGGCGCCCGAGCACCCGGTTCGGGCCGACCGGGACGGCTCTCCGTCTGCGCGGGCTGGAGACCGAGGCCCGGTACCGGGACGAGGACACCGGTGCGGAGTGGTCAGGGGCAGCCCTCCTGGCCTTCGGGCTTCCGCTCCCCGACCTGCCGCAGGGCGACCACGCCAGCGCCGCGGTCCGGTTGCGCCGTGTCGGACGGGCGGGACGTCGCGAACAGGGGCAATGAGCCGGTCGGCGCACCCGTCCCCGCGTCTTCAGGTGCGCCGCGGGGACCTCAGGGTCGTGAGGCGGTCGCCGTCGCAGCTTCAAGGACTGAGCATCCGCGGTCCGGGTGGTCCAAGTGCCCGCACCTGTACAAGGTGCGGGACCGGGACGGGGCCGGGCAGGACGCGGACCGGCCCTTCCCGGCTCACCTATACGCCGCCGCGGGCGTAGCGGTTGACCGGACGGGGCAGGCCATAGTTCTCGCGGAGAGTGCGGGCGGTGTACTCGGTGCGGAAGAGGCCGCGGCGCTGGAGGATCGGCACGACGTGGTCGACGAAGTCGGTCAGGCCGGTCGGCAGGACGGGGGCCATGATGTTGAAGCCGTCGGCGGCTCCCTGAGTGAACCACTCCTCCAGCTGGTCGGCGATCTGCTCGGGGGTGCCGGCGAAGGTGCGGTGACCGCGGCCGGCGCCGAGGCGGGCGATCAGCTCACGCAGGCTGAGCCCGTCGCGCCGGGCGAGCTCGGCGACGAGGGTGAAGCGGCTCTTGTTGCCGTTGATGTCCCGCTCGTCGGGGAGTTCGGGCAGCGGGCCGTCGAGGGGCAGGCCGGTGAGGTCCACGTTCAGCATGCCGGAGAGCTGGGCGAGGCCGTACTCGGGTATCTGGAGGTCGGTGAGCTGCTGTTCCAGGGCCTTCGCCTCGGCCTCGGTGGACCCGATGACCGGGGCGATGCCGGGCAGGACGAGCAGGTCGCTCTCGGCCCGGCCGTACCGGGCGAGCCGGGACTTGAGGTCCTTGTAGAAGGTCTGGCCCTCGGCGAGGGTCTGCTGGGCGGTGAAGACGGCCTCGGCGTACCGGGCGGCGAACTCCTTGCCGTCCTCGGAGGAGCCCGCCTGCACCAGGAGCGGGCGGCCCTGCGGGGAGCGGGGCACGTTCAGCGGGCCGGCGACGCCGAAGTACTCGCCGCGGTGGGCGGCCGGATGGAGCTTGTCGGTGTCGGCGTAGATGCCGCGCTCCTTGTCCAGGACGATCGCGTCGTCCTCCCAGCTGTCCCAGAGCTTGGTGGCGACGTCGAGGAACTCGCGTGCCCGGTCGTAGCGCAGGCCGTGCTCCAGGTGCTCCTCCCGGTTGAAGTTGCGGGCCTCGTCGACGCTGCCCGAAGTGACGATGTTCCACCCGGCGCGGCCGCCGCTGATGTGGTCGAGGGAGGCGAACTTCCGGGCCAGGTTGTACGGCTCGTTGAAGGTGGTGGAGACGGTGGCGATCAGTCCGACGTGCTCGGTGACGGCGGCGATCGCGGAGAGCAGGGTGAGCGGCTCGAACCCGCCGACGGCGTTGTAGCGGGCCTTGCCCCAGAGCGCGACCCCGTCCGCGAAGAAGATCGAGTCGAGCCGTCCGCGCTCGGCGGTGCGGGCCAGCTCCTGGAAGTACCGCAGATCGGTGATCCGCTCGGGGCTGCTGTCCGGGTGACGCCAGGCGGCATCGTGGTGTCCGGCGTTCATCAGGAAGGCGTTGAGGTGGAGGGTCCGGGGCGTCTGGTCGGTCATGGGGGATTCCCTAGGAAGAGGAGGGGACGCGCCAGAGGCTCAGGCGGCGCTCGGCGGTGACGAGGAGCTGGTTGAAGGCGACGCCGATCGCGGAGATCGTGATGATGCCCGCGTACATCTGCGGGATAGCGAAGTTGAACTGCGAGGCGTTGATCAGGTAGCCGAGTCCCGCTTTCGCGCCGATCATCTCGGCGGCCACGAGGACGAGGATGGATACGGCGCCGGCGAGCCGGATGCCGGTGAAGATCGCCGGTACGGAGGCCGGGAGGATCACCTTCTGGAACAGGCGGGGCGTGGAGAGGTCCATCGACCGGGCGAGCCGGATCAGGGTGGGGTCGGCGTTCCGGACGGCGCTGATGGTGTTGAGCAGGACAGGCCAGAGGCAGGCGTAGACGACGATCGACACCTTCGAGGTCTCGCCGATGCCGAGGAGGAGCACGAAGACCGGGAGCAGCGCGAGTGCCGCGGTGTTGCGGAAGACCTCCAGCAGCGGCCCCAGCAGGTCGGCGAGGGGCCGGTACCAGCCGATGAGCAGGCCGAGCGGGATGGCGACGGCCACGGCGATGGCGAAGCCGCCGAAGGAGCGGATCAGGCTGGCCTGGGTGTGGTCGGCGAGCTGGCCGTCGCCGGCGAGCTCCCACCAGGCGACGGCCACCTCACTGACGGGCGGCAGGAAGGTGGCGTCGACCAGGCCGACGCGCGGGGCGATCTCCCAGAGGGCGGTCAGGGCGAGGAGGGCGGCGGTCCGGACGGCGACGGCCTTCAGGCCGCGTGCGACGGCCAGTGCGCCGGACCCCGTACGGGTGGAGACGGAGGCCGGCGCCGCGGCGGGAGCTGCCACGGCTGCCCGGGCCGGGGACGTGAGGACCGGGGCTCCGGCCCGGGCGGTCCCCCCGGCGGTGGTGGTGTCGGCCGGAGCCGGGGACGGGTGGCCTGCGGCCCCGGCGGTGGTGGTGTCGGCCGGGGCCGGGGCTGTGAGGCCCGCGGCCGTCAGGACGGTGGTCTCGGCCGGAGCCGGGGCGGTGTGGCCCGCGGCGCCGGAGGTGGTGGTCCCGGCCGGGGCCGTGTGGCCCCCGGCCGCCAGGGGGGTGGTGTCGGTTCCGGTGGTCATACGGTTGCCGCCTCCTTTTCCAGTTGCTGGGCGCGGGCCACCTCGTCGTGGAGGAGGTTCCAGATCTCGTGCCGGTAGCGGGCGAACTCCGGGCTGGACCGCAGGGCCTCCCCCAGCAGTCCGTCGCGGTCGCCGAAGGAGACCGGGACGACCTCCTTGACCCGGCCGGGCCGGGAGGTCATGACTGCCACCCTCTGCCCGAGATAGACGGCCTCCTCGATGCCGTGCGTGATGAAGACGACGGTCTTGCCGGTGCTCTGCCAGATGCGGCGCAGCTCGTCCTGGAGGGACTCGCGGGTCTGCGCGTCGAGCGCGGCGAACGGTTCGTCCATCAGCAGCACGTCCGGGTCGTACGCCAGCGAACGGGCGATGGCGACGCGCTGGCGCATGCCGCCGGAGAGCTGGTGCGGATGCCGGTCCTCGAAGCCGGTCAGCCCGACCAGGTCCAGGAACTCCTTCGCCCGGGCGGTGCGCTGCCGACGCGGCACACCGGTGGCCTCCAGGCCGAACTCGACGTTTCCCCGGGCGGTGCGCCACGGCAGCAGCGCGTACTGCTGGAAGACGATGCCCCGGTCCAGACCCGGCCCGGTGACCTGCTCGCCGTCGAGCAGGATCCGCCCGGCCGTGGGGGCCGAGAGTCCGCCGAGGAGGTCGAGGAGCGTGGACTTGCCGCAGCCACTGGGCCCGACGACCACGAGGAACTCCCCGCTGCGGATCTCCAGGTCGATGCCGTCGAGAGCGGTGAAGTCCCCGAAGGTCTTGCGCACTCCCTCGAACACGATCTTCGCCATGTCCGGTCAGCCCTTTCCGTAGCCGTTGAACTCGTTCGTGTAGAGGTCGGACGGCGTGAACCGGCCCTTCTCGATCTCGCCGCGCTCGCCGAGCCAGTCGAGCCAGAGCTGGAACTCCTTGTCGGGTATCCGGCCGCCCGTCTCGGCGATACCGAAGGAGCGCCAGTACTGCAGGGCGGTGGTGTCCTCGTTGCGGCCGCGCTTCTCGACCATCTCCGTCATCCGGGCGACGACCTTCTCGCGCGGGGTGGTGCGCGACCACTCGATGGCCTTGGCCACACCCGTCACGAAGGTCCGTACAGTGTCCGGGTTCTGCTTGATGAAGCGTTCGGTCATGATGTAGGTGCCCGCGCTGAACGGGCCGAGCAGCTCCACATCGGTGAACAGCGGGCGGATGCCGCCGGAGGCGACGGCCTTGTCGCGCAGGATGCCGGTGAGCACGCCTACCTCGATCTGCCCGGCACGCAGAGCCTGCTCGGTGTTGACGGGGGGTATGACCAAGGCCTCGACCTTGGCCGCGTCAGCCCTGGAGAGGCCGTTGCGGCTGAGGTAGGTGTCGAGCAACGCCTGATAGTGGGCGCCCAGGGTGTTCATCCCGACCTTCTTGCCGATCAGGTCCCGGGCGGTGCGGATCGGGCTGTCGTCAAGGACGAAGTAGCCGGCATAGGAGTACTGGTCCGAGCCGTAGGAGGAGATGACGGCCTTGATCGGCGCCTTGCCGGCGGCGAGCTTGATGACCGCGCCGTTGAAGGCACTGCCGAAGTGGGTCTGGCCGGTGGCGGCGGACTGGATGTCCTGCGGGCCGCTGGTCGTGTTGCCGACCCATTCGAGCGTGACGTCCTTGAAGTACCCCAGTTCCGCGGCGAGTTCCGGAAGTGTGACCGCACCCACCGAGCCCTGGTACTTCAGGGTCTTGATCTGAGAGCCGGACCCGCCACCGTTGGCGGTGCCGCAGCTCACCGCGGCCGCCGAGATGCCGAGCAGGGTCAGGAACTGGCGTCGGGAGGTGGAGGTCGAGGCGAGGGCTGTGGGCATGACGGGTCCTTGGGGGTACTGGTCGCGGGGGCGGGCTGTGTTACGGGGCGGCGGTCAGCGCGGTGGTGGTGGTGAGCGCCGTGGCGTCCGCGGCGCGCAGGGCGTCCGCGAACTCGTCGACGGCCTGGAAGAGGTCCAGCTCCACCTCGGGCCGCAGTCGGTCGGGGCCGGAGCCGCGCTCGACGGAGGAGTCCAGAACGAACCGGCCGCCGGTGACGTGCCGGGCGCCGAGAGCGGCGAGCACGGGACGCAGGGCGTAGTCGATGGTCAGGACGTGGGCGAGGCTACCGCCGGTGACGAGCGGCAGGACCGTCTTGCCGGCGAGGCCGTCCTGTGGGAGCAGATCGAGGAAGGCCTTGAGCAGTCCGGTGTACGAGGCCTTGTAGACCGGGGTCGCGATGACTATGCCGTCGGCCTCGGCCACGGCGGCCAGGGCCCGGCTGATCTCCGGCTCACCGCGCCGGGCGGAGAGCAGCTCGGCGGCGGGGAGTTCACGGACGGCGAGGTGCGCGGTCTCGAAGCCGGAGTGGGAGAGGCGACGCAGCACTCGGTCGGCGACGACGGCGGTACGGGAGTGGGCGGAGGGGCTGCCGGTGATGGCGAGCAGCTGGGGCACGGGGGGCTCCTTGGGCGTCGTACGGGACGGACGGTCAGGCGTCGGTGCTTGCGGCGGTGCCCGTGGCAAGGGCCGAGGCGCAGGAAGCGATGCCGAACGCCGGGTCCGGGACGCTCGAAGGGCTGAGCAGGCGGGAAGGCTCGCCGTCGGGGCCGACCGGGACGTCGCCGTCGACGGTGACGCGGCGCAGGGTGCGCTCGTGGTCGTCGGAGTCGTCCACGCCGTAGTGCTGGGTGGCACGGTTGTCCCAGATCGCGACGTCGCCGGCCTGCCACTGCCAGCGCACCGTGTTCTCGGGGCTCTCGATGTGGGCCTGGAAGAGTTCTTGGAGGAGGCGGGAGTCGCGGCCGGTGAGGCCCTTGATGCGCTGGACGAAGTTGCCGAGCAGCAGGGTGTGTTCACCGGTCTCGGGGTGGACGCGGACCACCGGGTGCTCGGTCAGGAACTTCGTGGAGGTGAAGACCTCGCGGTACTGCGCCAGGGCCTCGGGCAGCGCATCGGGCTTGAGGGCGGCGTAGTCGTACTCGTTGGAGTGGACGGCGCGCAGGCTATCGGCGAGAGCCCGCAACGGCGCCGGGAGGCCGGCGTAGGCGGTGGCGGTGTTGGCCCACAGGGTGTTGCCGCCGTACGGGGGGATGGTGACGGCCCGCAGGATGGAGAAGGCCGGGTAGGCGGGGACGAAGGTGACGTCGGTGTGCCACTGGTTGGCGCGGGCGCCGTGGTGGGAGTCGATGCCCAGGGCGTAACGGCCGTCCGCGGAAGGGACGGTGGGGTGTGCGACCGGGGCTCCGAGCAGCCGGGCGAAGGCCTCGTGGCCGGCCTCGTCGAGGTGGTCCTGGCCGCGGAGGAAGACGACCTTGTGGGCGAGGAGCGCGGCGCGGATCTCGGCGACGGTGGCGGCGGGCAGGTCTCCGGAGAGCCGTACGCCGCCGAGCTCGGCGCCGATGCGGCCACCGATCTTCGCGACGGTGACGGAGGTGGCTGCGGTCGTGGCAGTGGCAGTGGCAGTGGCCATGAGAACTCCTTTTCAGGGCGGATGAATTGTCTCCGCGGCAGAAGGAATGGAGGTACGGGGCGACCCGACGGGCTGGAGGTGGCGCGGAACGACGCGACGCGGGTACGGGGAGACGGGGAGACGCGCCGGCCGGGCCGCGGCAAGGGGGCCGAGAGGCACCGGTCAGCAGGGGCACGGGGCGGGGCGGCCACCGGGGGCGGGCACCGCCGGGCCGTGGGGGCCTGGAGCAGCCGGGCTCAGGCGCGGCAGGGGGCCGGACAGCGGCCCGGACACCCGCCCGGCGCGGTGCACGGGCCGGGGATGTTGAGCCGCGGAACGAGGAGTGCGTTCGCGGTCATGGCTCGGAGCCTGACAGCGACCCCACCCCCGGTCAACCCCCGCCTAAGACCCTGGGAGGGAGCTCGCCAGAGGTCCCCGAGTACCTCTGTGCACCCCATTTGAGCTGGCGTTTCCCTGCGTCCGACAACGGTGCGCCGCGCCGCTGGGACGGCCGAGAACGATGGCCGGATTTCATGGCCCCGCAATGCGACCGCCACGCCGCCCCGGGGGCACGGCACGATCGGGGGTGACGGCCGGACGGCGGGTGATGCCACCACCGTGCTGCGGGAAGGAAGGCCCGGATGGCCACCACCATCAACGGCTCCGTCGTCACCTCGGCGCTCAGTTCCCACGCCGGTGCCCCCACCAGCCACGACACCGTCGTGGTCTACAACCCGACGAACAGTGCCGTGGACGTGACCCTGCCCGCCGGCACGGGGAAGAAGGTCCTCGACACCCACGGCGCCACGGACTCCACCAGCACCACCGCCGACGGACTCGCCGTCACCGTCTTCAGGAAGCCCTGACCGCCCGCACCCCGTGCCTGTGTGCCGCCCGCCCGGTGCGGCGGCACGCAGGCCCTCCCGAGAACCAGGGCGATCCCGTGCTGCGCTGGACGCCGGGCCTGCTGATCGTCGCCGGCCTTCGGCGATCCCGGTCCGGGAGCCGAGGCCGAGGTCATCGCCGTACCGAGCCGGGTCGCGGGCGGTGACGAGGACAGGACGCGCGCACGGCCGGCGTCCCCTCTCTCATCACCTAGGGTCAGCGCACCCGGCCTCGTGGCTTCAGCGCCACGGGCGGAAGTTCGGGAGCCGGTAGGCGACCCCCGTCGTAGCCTTCCACTTCGCCGAAGCGGGTGGTGGTCATCCAGTCCTCGCGGGCCTGTACGACATCCTCATGGGACCGCCCGATGAAGTTCCACCACATGACGATCTCCTCCTCGAACGGTTCGCCGCCGAGGAGCATCAGGCCGGCGTCCGAGGTCGCGCGCAGGGGGAGTTCGGTGCGGCCGCAGCCGAGGTAGAGCATCGAGCCGGGGAGGACCGGGACGCCGTCGACGTGCGCCTCGCCGGACATCGCCAGGACCGCGTACTCGAAGTCGGGGTCCAGGGGAAGGCTCGTCTCCGTGCCGGCCGTGAGGGCGAGGTCGGCGCCGACGAGCGGGGTGTACGTGGTGCCGGGCGAGGCGGCACCGTCGAGTTCGCCGAGGATCACCGTGGCCGTGAGGCCCGGGGCGGTGACCTGCGGCAGGTCCGCGTGGTGCTGGAAGTGGGGCTCCACATGACGGTGGGCGTCGGGGAGGGCGACCCACAACTGGGCGCCGTGCAGGAGGCGGGCATGCTGCTTGGGGCTCTCCTCCGAGTGGGAGATGGCCCGCCCCGAGGTCATCAGGCCCAGTTCCCGCGGCCGGATCGTCTGGAGGCTGCCCGTGGAGTCGCGGTGCAGGACCTCGCCGTCGTGGAGCCAGCTGACGGTCTGGAGGCCCATGTGCGGGTGCGGCGGGACCTGCATCCCCGGTTCGCCGGCGATGTCGTCGGGGCCGTAGTGGTCGACGAAGGCCCAGGCCCCGACCATCCGCCGGCCCAGGTTGGGGAGCAGCCGACGGACCTCGGTCGACTCGCCGAGCCGCACGTGCCGGGGGCTGAGGAGTTCCCGTACCGGCTCGGCGGCGACGAAGCCGCGGCCGCCGCACACGGTCGGCGTGGCCTGACGATCAAGATTGCTCATGTCGCTCACCCTAATTCTGTCCGGGTTCTCGGGTGGCCTGGCAGCTCCCGGGGAGACGGAGTCGATCATAGTGGAATGTTCAACCATCCCGCCGTGTTGACCGGATCGACCACCTCACAGGGTGGCAGATCCAGAGCGCCGGAAGGTGAGCGCAAGTGAGCGACACGTACTACGAGTTCGGAACGGCCGGCGAGCGGTGGGACCGTGCGCGGTTCTTCTTCGACGCGAAGGAGTACGGAACCGCCGTCCGCATCCTGCGCGGCCTCGTCGCCGAGCACCCGGAGCAGACGGCCCAGCGGCTCCTCCTCGCCCGTGCCTACTACCACTCCGCCCAGCTCTCCCGGGCCGAGACCGAGCTGCGGGCCGTCCTGGACCGCGACCCCGTCGAGCACTACGCCCGGCTGATGCTCGGCCGCACCCTCGAACGCCTGGGACGCGCGGACGAGGCCGCTCCGCATCTGCGGATGGCCGCCGCCATGGCCGGCGAGACGCCGCCGTCCTGACGCGGTCCTGATACCCCCGCGCGGTATATTCCCCAGCCAGGAGGTCCTGGCTGTGCGTACCCACCGAGCGGCACCCGGCGGACGAGCGGAAGGCGCCCTCGCGCACCTTCTGCTCGTCGTCGTGCTCGCGCTCGGCGTGTTCCTCATGCACTCCCTCGGCCACCCCGAGGGTTCCGGCGGGCACGGCGAGACGACCGCCGCCACCGCTGCCGCCCACCACGGCTCCCACGGTGGCGACGGTTTCGACACCCGGCACGAACCGGGCAGCGGCACGGACATGACCACCCTGTGCGTGGCCGTCCTGGCCGGCTGGCTGCTCGCGGGGCTCGTCCGGGCCGCCCTCGGGCGCCGTCCCGCATGGCTCGCCGTCCACCTGGCCCGGCTCACGCCCGCCCTGGGGCCGCACGGCCCACCGCCCCGCCCTCCCGACCTCGCCCGGCTGTCCGTCCTGCGGATCTAGGCGGACCACCGGCGCCTCGCACCGCGCGAGACGTCCTCCGGCCTGCCCTGTCTCCGTCTGTACGAACACCACGAGGTATCACCCACATGCACGCCTTCACCCGTCGCACCGCCCGCGCGCACGCGCTCGTCGCCGCCGCTGCCGGGCTTCTGCTCTCCGCCTGCGGCACGGACGGCGGTACGAGCGGTTCCGGCGCCTCGGGCGGTTCGGACCGCAGCGGTCCGTCCGCATCCGCCTCCCCCGACGCCTCCCCCACCACCACCGCCATCGCCGTCGGCCCCGCGCCCGGCGCCTTCAACGACGCGGACGTCATGTTCGCGCAGATGATGATCCCCCACCACGAGCAGGCCCTGGAGATGGCGGAGCTCGCCGACGGCCGGGCGGAGGACCCGGAGGTCAAGGAGCTGGTCACCGCGATCGAGCAGGCCCAGGACCCGGAGATCCGGACGATGAAGGCCTGGCTGAAGGGCTGGGGCCGGCCCGAGGCAGCCGGTCACGGAACCGACGGCGGACACGGCATGGCCGGGATGATGTCCGACCAGGACATGAAGGATCTGGCCGCCGCCGAGGGCAGGGACTTCGACCGCACCTTCGCCCGGCTGATGATCGCCCATCACGAGGGCGCCGTCGCCATGGCGAAGGACGAACAGAGGAACGGCCGCAACGCCACGGCCAAGTCACTCGCCGACGACGTCGTGAGGACCCAGTCCGCCGAGGTCAACGCCCTCCGGACGATCCTCGAACGGCTCTAGCCCCGCGCGAGTCCCCTGCGTAGGCGGGTACGCCCTCGACGCGGCCCGCCCGCGCGTACACCGGCCACCGGCGGCCCGGCCCTCGCGGCCGGGCCGCCCGGCGACCGTCCCGCCCCGCGCCCCTCTCTCAGCGCTCCACCACGACCTCCCCGCCCACCACGACCGTCTCCGCCACCGTGCCCGGGATCTCGGCCGGAGCGATGCGGAGGATGTCCCGGGACAGGACGACGAAGTCCGCCAGTTTGCCGACCGTCAGCGAACCCCGTTCCTCTTCGAGGAAGTTGGCGTACGCCGAGCCCATCGTGTAACCCTCGACGGCCGCGGCGACGTCGATCGTCTCGCCCGCCGTCCACGCCTCCCCGCCGCCGGGCGGGCGGCGCGTCACGGCGGCGTGGATGCCGACCATGGGGTCCATCTCGGCGACGTTCCAGTCGCTGGACAGGGCGAGGACGGCGCCGGCCGCGCGCAGGCTGCGCAGGGGCCAGGCCTTGTGCCAGCGGTCGGGGCCGACGTTCTCGGCCCAGTCCTGGCCGGGGCCCGCGATGTCCGGGGCCGCGTGCCGGGGCTGCATGCACGCGACGACCCCGAGGGCGGCGAAGCGCGGGGTGTCCGCCGGGTCGAGGCACTCGACGTGCACGATCTGGTGGCGCGCGTCGCGCGGCCCGTTGGCGGCGCGGGCCCTCTCGACGGCGTCCAGGACGGTACGGATGCCCCGGTCGCCGGTCGCGTGGACGAAACACTGGAAGCCCCGCGCGTCGAGGCGGGTGAGCAGGTCGGCGAACTCCTCGGGCGGGTAGAAGGTGTCGCCGCGGTGGTGAGAGCAGCCCGCGTACGGTTCCAGGAGTGCGGCGGTACGCGGTTCCACGACGTCGTCGATGTACAGCTTCAGCGGACCGACCCGCAGCCGGTCGTCGGCGTACACGTCGGCCGCCGCCTCGAACGCCTCCAGGTCCGCTTCGGTCGTACCGCGCGGGTGGAAGAGCGCGGCGACGATCCGGGAGCGCAGCCGTCCCTCGGCGCGGGCGCGGTCGAAGAGGGCCAGGTCGTCGAGGGAGTTCTGGGGTTCGACGACGGTGGTGATGCCGAAGCCGATGGCGTCGTCGAGGCTCCTGGCCAGCCGGCCGTACTGCCGGTCCGGCGACGCCCAGGGGACGCCCAGTTCGCGCAGGGCGCGGTGGCCCTCCCGGGAGAGCCCCTTGACGGCGAAGTCCTTGACGAACCCCGTCGGTTCGCCGGTGGCCGGGTCGGTGACCGCCCGCCCGAAGGCGAGGTCGGTGTGGTCGCGGTCGACACCGAGGCGCTTCAGGGCGGCGGTGTTGAGCCAGGCGGTGTGGACGTCGTAGCTGAGGACGACGGCGGGGGTGTCGCCGGTGGCGGGGTCGAGGTCGGCGGCGGTCGGCATGCGCCCGTCGGGGACGGCGGAGTAGTCGAAGGCCTCGGCCTCGATCCACTGGGCGTCCGGGTGCGCGGTGTGCCAGGCGCGGATCCGGGCGTGGATCTCGTCGAGGCTCCGGGCGCCCGCGAGCTGGACGCAGGCGTCGTCGGAACCGAGCCGGACGTGGTTGTGGGCGTCGACGAAGCCGGGAAGGACGAGCCGTCCGCCGGCGTCGAGGACCCGGGTGCCTGGACCGGTCCAGGCGGCGGCCTCTGTGTCGGAGCCGATCCAGACGATGCGCCCGGCGCGGACCGCGAGCGCCTGCGCTTCGGGGAGGGCGGGATCGACGGTGTGGATCCGGCCTCCGACGAGGACGAGCTCGGCGCGGCCGGGAGCGTGGGCTTGGGCGGGGGTGGGGATCGACGCGGGGGCGGGATTCGGGGTGGCGACGGGGATCGGCGAGGGGGCGGGGGTCGTGGCGGGGGCGGGGGTCGTGCTGTTCATGCGGGGTGACTCCGTGACTGACGTATACGAGGGTGTCGGGAGGGAGGGAGGACGGCTGGCGGTGACCCCGACGGGGGTATCGGACGGCCGTGTGCCGGCAGGAGGCTCAGGGCCCCGCCCGCCTCGCTCGCCCGACCCGTCCCCGCGCGAGGAGCACGTACACCAGGGCCGAGACCACCGCGCCGAGCAGGGTGAGGTCCGCGCCGCCGAGCGGGGCGACGAGGGGGCCCGTCCACAGTTCGGAGTCGCAGGTGAGCGCCGAGAAGAGGAGGCCGGAGAGGAGTGCCGTCACGCCCGCGGGGTGCCAGCCGGAGCGGTACCAGTAGGCCCCGCCCGCGGTCGTGTGCAGCGCGGCGGAATCGTACGTACAGCGGCGGAGCACCATGTCGGCGAGGAAGACCCCGCCCCAGGGGGCGAAGACGATGATCAGGAGGGAGAGGAAGGAGAGGAGCGAGGTGGTGAAGTCGGTGAGGAAGAGGGCGCCGAGGGAGCCGGCGGCGGTCACGGCCGCGCTGATGACGATGGCGCGGGCCCGGCTCCAGGGGATCCCGAGCACCTGGAGGTTCAGGCTCGACGAGTAGAGCGTGATGATCGAGTTGGTGACGGAGCCGCCGAGGACCAGGGCGAGGAAGAGCGGCTGGAACCAGCCCGGGAGCAGACTCTCCGTGCCCGCGACGGCGTCGGTCATGTCGGTCTGCGTCGCGGCTGCCACCCCCGCGATGCCGAGGGCGACGGAGGAGAGGAACCCGCCGAGGGCTCCGCTCCAGGTCACGGCCTTGAGGGAGGTGGTACGCGGGAGATAGCGGGTGTAGTCGGCGGGCATCGGGAGGTACGAGAAGGGGCCCGCGAGCATGACGACGAAGGCGAGGCTCCAGCCGGAGGCGCCGGGTGCAGCGGCGGGGGCGGACGTGTCGGCGCCGGGCAGCACGAGGACGAGCAGGGCGGCGAAGCCGGCGGCGAGGACGTAGGCCATCCAGCGTTCGGCGAACTGGACGGTCGCGTGGCCCCAGAGGGCGACGGCGAAGGTCAGCGCGAGGGTGACGGCGAGAGCGAGGGCGCGGGAGGCGTGGCCGCCGGTCCAGCCGAGGTCGGCGAAGAACGCTTCGAGGGCCAGGGTGCCCACCACGGTGTTGACGATGGTGTAGCCGATGCTGACGATCCAGTTCAGCAGTCCGGCGGGCCAGTTGCCGCGGGGGCCGAAGGCGGCGCGGGAGATGACGAGGGTGGCGGTGCCGGTGCGCACACCGCTGAGTCCGGCCGCGCCGATGGCGAGGAAGGAGAGGCCGCTGAGGACGACGACGGCGGTGGCCTGCCAGAAGGAGAGCCCGAAGGCGACGGCGAGGGCACCGTTGATGACGTAGGTGAAGGTGAGGTTCGAGCCGAACCAGAGCCAGAAGACGTCCTTGGCGCCTCCGTGCCGTTCGGCGTCGGGTATGGGGTCGATCCCGTGCTCCTCGACCTGGAACACCTCGTCCCGGCCCATGGTCACGCGCGCCGTCTCATGTCCGAGCACACCGCACTCCTGTCTTGAATGCCGTTCTAAGTTTTTGAATGACATTCAAGATGTGCGATGAGTTCAGGCCACGTCAAGACCTTCGGAGGTTGCGGTTAGGGTCGATCCCGTACGACGGGGCAAGGCGGCGGCCGGACGGCAGGACGGGGACAGGACGGTGGCAGGGGCGGCACGACGGCGGGACGGGCACGTCACCCAGGAACGGATGCTGGAGGAGGCCATGGCGGCGATCGCCGAGGACGGCCTCGCCTCCCTCACCATGTCGGCGCTCGCGGAGCGGCTCGGCACGAGCGGCGGCCACATCCTGTACTACTTCGGCAGCAAGGACCTGCTGCTGCTCGCCGCGCTGCGGTGGAGCGAGGCGGCGCTCGCCGAGGAGCGCCGCGCGCTGCTCGCCCGGCGGACCACGGCCGAGCGCAAGCTCGACCACTTCCTCCGGCTCTACCTGCCGCGCGGCCCTCGCGATCCGCGCTGGACGCTGTGGATCGAACTCTGGGCCCGCACCCCCGGCAACAGCGCGCTGCGCGAGGCCCAGGAGGAGCTCGACCGGGGGTGGCAGGAGGATCTGGAGGCACTGCTCGCGACGGGCGTCGCGCGGCGGCGGTTCGCCCCGCTCGACCCGGGCGCCCGCGCCTCCGAACTCCTGGCCCTGCTCGACGGGTTGAGCACCCGGGCGGTCCTGGGCCAGGAGTCGGGCCGTGACCCGAGGCCGGCCCTCGACGTGGCGCGCTCGGCCGCGCGGGCACTGGTCCCGGCGTACACGTCCGGCGTCGGCGTCGCATCCGGTGCCGACACCACCCCGCAGGGGGAGCCCGACTGACCGAACGTCAGCCTCGGTACGCCTCAAGGAGCCGCAGCCACGCCTCGCTCAGGGTCGGGTACGATGGGACGGCGTGCCACAGGCGGGCGATCGGGACCTCGCCGACGACCGCGACCGTGGCCGAGTGGACCAGCTCGCCGATGCCGGGGCCGACGAAGGAGGCGCCGAGGACGACCTCCCGGTCGAGGTCGACGACCATCCGGGCGTGCCCGCGGTAACCCTGTGCGTAGAGCCCGGCTCCGGCGACCTGCCCCATGTCCAGGTCCACGGCCCGGACCCGGTGGCCCGCCCGCTCGGCCTCGGCGAGGCTGAGGCCGACGGCGGCCGCCTCGGGGTCGCTGAACACCACCTGCGGTACGGCGGCGTGGTCGGCCGTGGCGGCGTGCACACCCCACTTCCCTCCGTCCAGCTGCTCGTCGCCGCGCGCGCGGGCGGCGATCGCGGCCCCGGCGATACGGGCCTGGTACTTGCCCTGATGGGTCAGGAGCGCACGGTGGTTGACGTCCCCGACGGCGTAGAGCCAGTCGCTGCCGGCGACCCTGAGGCTGTCGTCGACGTCGAGCCAGGAGCCCGGCTTCAGGCCGACCGTCTCCAGGCCGATGTCCTCGGTGCGCGGGGCGCGGCCGGTGGCGAACAGGACCTCGTCGGCCTCCACGTGGTCGCCGCCCTCCAGGACCACGGTCACCGGCCCCGTACCCCCGTCGCGTCCCACCGCGCTGACCTCGACGCCGGTACGGATGTCCGCGCCGCGCGCGGTGAGGGCCTCCGCCACGTGCTCGCCGACGAAGGGTTCCATCCGGGGCAGCAGGCCCCGGCCCCGTACGAGCAGGGTGACCCTCGCGCCGAGGGCCTGCCAGGCGGTGGCCATCTCCACGCCCACCACTCCCCCGCCGACGACGGCCAGCCGCTCGGGCACCCGGTCGGCGCTGGTCGCCTCCCGGCTGGTCCAGGGCCTGGCCCCGGGCAGGCCGGGCAGCTCGGGGAGGACGGCGCGGCTGCCGGCGCAGACGGCGACGGCGTGCCGGGCGGCGAGCACATGACGCTCCCCCTCGGGCCCCGTGACCTCCACCCGGCGGGGGCCGAGGAGACGGCCGTGGCCCCGGAAGACCCGTACGCCGATGGAATCCAGCCAGTCCACCTGGCCGTCGTCCTTCCAGTGGCCGACGACCTCGTCCCGGTGGGCCAGGACTTCGGAGGCGTCCAGGGGACCGTGGACCGCCTCCCGCAGTCCGGCGACCTTCCTGGCGTCGGAGCGGGCGATGGCGGGGCGGAGCAGCGCCTTGCTGGGCATACAGGCCCAGTACGAGCACTCGCCGCCGATCAGCTCACTCTCGACGATCGCGGCACTGAGGCCGGCGGCCCGTACCCGGTCGACGACGTTCTCCCCCACCGGACCCGCGCCGAGGACCACTACGTCGTACTCGTGCTCTTCTTCCACCGTTCGCGTCATGGGTCCCAGTCTGGCCCAGGGGAGCGGAACAGCGCCCGTGACGGGTCCGGCGTTCGCGCGCTCCGGGTGCCGATACAGGCAGTGCCGCGACGGTGGCCGTCGCGATCCCCCGCGGCACGCGGCTCTGTGCCGTTTCCCCTGGTGGCTGGTAACGACGCCGTCTTTGTCCGTTCGGGGGATTAGGCTCGCCATGGGGGCTCCGCGCTCCCGCGCCGTCTCGGGAACCGGCCAAGATGGCATCGTCTATGCAGGTCGGAGGCAGGAAAGCATGAGCACCGTAGAGCTCACCAAGGACAACTTCGACGAGATCGTGAGCGGCAACGAGTTCGTCCTGATCGACTTCTGGGCTTCCTGGTGCGGTCCCTGCCGTCAGTTCGGCCCGGTCTTCGAGGCGGCGTCGGAGCGCCACCAGGACCTGGTCTTCGCCAAGGTCGACACCGAGGCGCAGCAGGAGCTGGCCGCCGCCTTCGAGATCCGCTCGATCCCGACGCTGATGATCGTGCGCGACAACGTGGCCGTGTTCGCGCAGCCGGGGGCGCTGCCGGAGGCCGCCCTGGAGGACGTCATCGGCCAGGCGCGCAAGCTGGACATGGACGAGGTCCGCAAGTCCATCGAGGACGCCAAGGGGAAGTGACCCCGCCACGAGGTACCGGGCCGGATACGGGAGAGCTTCCCGCACCCGGCCCGGTGCTCATCGACCGGTCGACGCCCCGTACCCGGCCCGATGTTCCGTGCCAGGGCGACGGCCCGTAGCCAGCCGCTCGCCCGGGCCCGGCGGACCGGGGGCGCCACATGCCAGTCGCGCCACGGACCAGCCGCGCCCCGCGGGGTCCCCCCACCCCCAGGTCAGCCGCGCGCCGGAGGGCGTACCAGCGCCGTCAGGCCGTAGTCGAGTTCGCGTCCGTCGACGAGCAGCGCCTCGACCGTGCGCGTCTCGGGGTCAATGTCGGCCATGACGCCGTGTCCTTCGTAGATCGGATAGCCCGACTCACCATGCTGTCCGGTCGCCTCGACCACGGCCGAGCGGACGGCGCTGTCGGTCACGGAGGCGTCGCCGCGGTCCTCGACGTGCGAGGGCACCAGCAGGATCTCGAAACGCTTCGGAACTGTGCTCATGATCCGACGCTAGACGTTCAGCTGGACTCCCGCCGGACGACCCGCGAATCCAGCAGGTCACGGCTGAGCGGAGGGGCCTCCGGTTCGCGTACGGCCCGGTCGACCAGTTCGGCGAGTTCGCGGCCGAGCACCATGTCGATGCGTACGGTGCTGAGCCGCGGCCGGAGGAGCCGGCCGAGGAGCAGGTCGTCGGCCCCGATGACGGCGGTCTCCGCGGGCACGTCGACGCCCGCGTCCTGGAGCGCCCGCATCAGGAGCATCGCGTACTCGTCGTTGTAGGCGAAGACGGCGTCGAGGCCCAGTTCGCGCCAGCGCCCGGCGAGGGCCCGCGCCGACTCCTCCTCGTACCGCAGCGGCAGGGGTACGACGGAGGCGCCCGTGCCCGCGACGGCGCGCCGGGCGCCTTCGAGGCGGGGGCCGGAGAACATCGTGAGTCCCGGCTCCTCGGGCGTGACGACGCCGATCGCCCGGCGGCCGGTCTCCACCAGGTGGGTGGCGGCCACCGCGCCCACGCGTCCCTGGTCCATGACGACGGCGTGGGTGCCCTCGACGCCCCCGGTGCCGAGGGTGAACACGGCGCGCGCCCCGGACCGCTTGAGGATCTCGACGCCCTGGCCGGTGAGCTGGATCTCGCCGAGCGAGACCACGGCCACCGGCCGGAGTTCGGCCCAGGCGCGGGCGGCCTCGTCCGCCTCGAGACCGACGCTGCCGTACTGGACGACCGTGTAGTCGAGGCGCCGCAGGGCCCATTGGAACTCGTCGAAGAACCGGCTGTACAGCGGCCCGACCGGGACGTGCGAGGTCGGCAGCAGCACCATCCGGCTGTGGCCGGCGCGCAGGCTGCGGGCGGCCGCGTGCGGTACGTAACCCAGCTCCTCCGCCGCCTCGCGCACCCGTCGGCGGGTGGGCTCGCTGATGCGGACGGCCGAGGTGTTGTTCAGGACGTACGAGACGGTGGCCCGGGAGACGCCCGCGAGACGGGCGACATCGGCGCTGGTCGGGGCCGCGCGCCCGGCGGCGCGTCCGGAGGAGTGTTCGGTTGGCTGGCTCATCGCTCCGGCATCTTCGCAGAACGATCCGGTGCGGGGTCTGGCGGATGGCCGGAATCTGGTGCTACACAGTGCTCACACGCGCCACTGACACGTGTAACCCACTCGCACGATCCACCTCTCGCCCCTCGTCGGGCGATCTCCCCAGGAGGGCACCGTGGCCCTTTCCTCTCCCGGCACCGGCTCGTCCGGCACCGACTCCCCCGGCACCGACGCGACCCCCGCCGGCGCCCCTGGCCCCGACCCGTCCGGTTCCGGCACCACCGCGGCCGGTTCACCCGCGACGGACTCCGGCTCCGCCTCGGCAACCCGGCCCACGCGCGGCCTGCTCCCCCTGCTCCTCGCCGGGAACACCGCCATGTACGCCCTGTACGTCGGCGTCCCCGGCATGCTCCTCGCGCTCCAGATCGAGGACATCGATCCCGCCGGCAAGGTCGCCAACTTCGGCCTCGTCTCCGGTATATCCGCGATCTTCGCCACCGTGTTCAACCCCGTCGCGGGCGCGCTGTCCGACCGCTCGGGCCGCCGCAACCCGTGGATCCTCGCCGGCGGGCTCCTCGCCCTCCCGGTGATGCTGCTCCTCGGCAGCGTGGACACCCTCCTGCTGGTCACCATCGCCTGGTGCCTGGGCCAGGCCGTCATGAACGTCTACCAGGCCGCCCTGACCTCGGTGGTGCCCGACCGGGTGCCCCCGGCCGCCCGGGGCAGAGCCTCGGCGGCCGTCGGCCTCGGGCTCCCCGTCGGCTCGACGATCGGCGCCCTCGTCGGCGCCGCCTTCTCCGAGGACTACCGCACCGGCTACCTCGTCCTCGGCGCGGTCGTCGCGGCCACCACCGTGCTCTTCACGGCCTGCGCGCGCGAGCAGCGCATGCCGGCCCGGGCCCCGCTGCCGGTGAAGGTGCAGATCGCGGCCTTCGGCAGCGCCCTCAAGGACCATGACTTCCGCTGGGCCTTCCTCGGCCGTGCCCTCCTCGTCCTCGGCTACTTCGCGGTGGCCGGATTCCAGCTGTACATCCTCAAGGACCACATCGACCTGCCCGCCGGGCTCGGCGCCGAGGAGGCCGTGGCGGTCCTCATGCCGCTCAACGCGGTCGCCATGGCGGTCTCCACCGTGCTCGGCGGCTGGCTCTCGGACCGGTACGACCGTCGCAAGCTGTTCGTCGGCGCCTCCGCCGCGCTCGCCGCGGTGGCCCTGCTCGTTCCGGCCGTCTCGACGAGCTGGACGGCGATGCTCGTCTTCTCCGTCGTCAACGGACTCGGCTTCGGCTGCTACATGGCGGTCGACACCGCCCTGGTGACCATGGTGCTTCCCAAGGCCGAGGACGCGGCCCGTGACATGGGCGTCCTCAACATCGCCAACGCGGGCCCGCAGATCGTCGCCCCCTTCGCGGCCTCGCTCGTCGTCTCGCTCAGCGGGGGGTACACGGCGCTGTTCCTGACAGCTGCCGTCCTGTCGGTACTGGGGGCGCTCGCCGTCCGCCCCATCCGCAGCGTGCGGTGACCCCTCCTCGCGGTGGCCTCCGGTTCGGCTCGTGCCAGGCCGGCCGGGTCCGGCGTACGGATCGACGTTCCCTTCGTGCCGGTCGGCGGGGCCGGCCTGAGCGGACGAACATCCCTAATTGTGGCCGAACTTGCGTTCCTTGCGGTGGGACGCGTGCTCGACGAGGGGCATCGACGTCCCTCGCGTGGGGGTCTCCGCCGACTTCTCCTTCGCGGCCGCGTCGGTACGGTGCTCATGGCCGCCGGTACGGGCTCCCCGGTTCGTCCGGGTCTGCTTCTTGCCCACGATCGTGCCTCCCGTGACGGGTCTCGGACTGCGGTCCGTATCCCCTCAGCGTGGCATGCGGGCAGGGGGGTCGCATGTCAGAGAGGGCGGCCCAGGACGCGGGTGAAGGCGGCGAGCGTCGGCGTGCCCGACGTCCGGTCCAGGACGGCGAAGACGACCTCCTCGAAGTGCCCGGCGAAGCGCCCGTCCCCCGTGAGCAGCGCCCGGAAGGCGCCCGCGACCTGCTCCGGGTCGTTCTGGAAGACGCCGCAGCCCCAGGCGCCGAGCACGAGCCGCCGGTATCCCCCCACGGCCGCCGTCTCCAGGACGCGCTCGGCCCGGGACGCGAGGGCGGCGGGCAGCCGGTGCGCGAGTTCGGGCGTGCGGCGGCGGACGACACCCGCGTTGGGGGCGGGGGAGGTGAGGAAACCGACGGTGAAGGGGTCGGCGAGGAGGGCGCCCCGGTCGTCGCGGAAGACCGGCACGCGGGGCGAGTGGATGACCCGGTCGCTGTAGAAGACGTCCCGTTCCTCGCGGTGGTGGGCGTAGTAGTCGGGGGCGCGCAGCAGCGTGGTGTGGAGGGCGGAGGCGCGGCAGAGCGCCTCCTCCTGGGCCTGGGCGCCGTTGAGGTAGCCGCCGCCGGGGTTGCGGGCGGAGGCGAAGTTCAGGACGGCGACGGGGCGGGTGGGGTCGGTTCCGGTCAGCCTGCGGGCGGCCGCCAGGCTGCTCTCGCCGGTGACGTCGACGGTGGGGGTGCGGTCGGTGTCGGGGGTGACGGCGACGGGTTCGGGGCCGTGGAGGCGGGTTCCGGCCAGGGCGGCGGTCAGGTCGTCGGTAAGACAGACGGTGCGGCCGTCGGGCGCCCGGTAGCGACCCGCGGCGACGATCTCCTCGGTCTCCCGCGCCATCGCGCGCAGTCGTGCACTCATGCCCCTGAGCCTGATCGTCTCGTCCCGTTCGGCACAACGGGTTTTCCCGGATCCGGCTAGTGCTTCCGGGGGCCCGCATCCTTCCCGGGGCATCGGGGTTGCGGCTGGTTTCGGACGGGCGGGGGCGCGGGGGGCGCGCCCGGACGGTCCGGGGCGCTCTTGCACGCCGCTCGGCGGTGGTTTTAGGTGGAGTCAGCGACTCTCCGGGATCAGTCCCGAGGACCAGGAGGTGTACGGATGTCGTCCAGCGGCATACCGCGTGGCGGGCCCCCTCTCACCGAGCGGGAGGCGGAGGACCTGCTGCGATGTATCTGCTTCAAGACCGGCCCGCCCCGCACCGTGGGCGTGGAGCTGGAATGGCTTGTGCACGAGCTGCGTGACCCCCGGCTTCCCGTACGGCCGCCGAGGCTCGCGGCGGCGCTCGACACAGTGCGGTCTCTGCCGCTGGTGTCGTCGCTCACCTTCGAACCCGGCGGGCAGCTGGAGCTCAGCTCGCGCCCGGCGGGATCGCTCATGGAATGTCTCGACTCCCTCGCCGCGGATCTGCGGGCGGTGCGGTCGGCGCTCGGACCCCTCGGTCTGACCCTCAACGGGTACGGGGTGGACCCGTGGCACGCGCCGCGCGAGCGGGTGCTCCACGATCCGCGTTACGACGCCATGGAGACCGTGCTCGACCGGACGGGTCCGGCCGGCCGTGCCATGATGCGCGAGTCGGCCTCGGTGCAGATCTGCCTGGACGCCGGTGTCGAGGAGCCGGGTCCGCTCGGCTACCACCGCAGATGGCGGCTCGCGCACCTCGTGGGCGCGGTCCTCGTGGCCGCTTTCGCCAACTCCCCGCTGCACGGCGGCCGTCGCACCGGATGGCGCTCGACGCGACAGGCGCTGTGGACGGACCTCGATCCCCTGCGGGCGCTGGCGCCCTCGCCGGACGGGGAGCCGCGGGCGGAGTGGGCCGCGCACGTCCTGGACACCCCCGTGATGTGCGTACGCGCCGACGAGGCGCCGTGGCCGGTACCGGAGGGGCTGACCTTCCGTGACTGGCTGCGCACCGGGCTGCCGCGGCCGGCCGACGAGGACGACCTGCGCTACCACATGACGACCCTGTTCCCGCCGGTGCGGCCACGCGGTCATCTGGAGCTGCGGATGGTGGACGCGCAGCCGGGCCGGGACGGCTGGATGGTGCCGGTGGCGGTGACGACGGCGGTCTTCGACGACCCCGAGGCGGCGGAGAGCGTGTACCGGGCGGTGAAACCGCTCGCGGAGCGGGCCGGCGCCGACCCCGCTCCGCGCAATCCGCTCTGGCTTGCGGCGGCCCGCGACGGGCTCGCCGATCCCGAGCTGCACGCCGCCGCCCGCGCGGTGTTCTCCGCCGCTCTGGAGGCGCTGCCCCGGATCGGCGCGAGCGAGGAACTGCGGCGGGCGGTCGCGGCCTTCAACGAGCGGTACGTGATCCCCGGGAGCTGCCCGGCCGACGACTTCGAGGTGGTGGCGTCATGACGGTCACAGGGGCGGGGCTCGATCCGGAGGCCCTGCGGCGGCGGGCACTGGACGCCCTGACGGCCGCACGGGCCCGTACGGCACTGCTGACCTCCTGCGTCGAGGAGGCTGAACTCACCGCGCAGCACTCACCGTTGATGTCTCCGCTGGTCTGGGACCTGGCGCACATCGGGAACCAGGAGGAGCAGTGGCTGTGGCGGGCGGTGGCGGGGCGGGAGGCGCTGCGCCCCGAGATCGACTCGCTGTACGACGCCTTCGAGCATCCGCGGGCCACCCGTCCGTCGTTGCCGCTGCTCTCGCCGGGCGAGGCCCGCGCCTACGCGGCGGACGTCCGGCTCCGTGTCCTCGACGTCCTTGAGCACTCCCCGTTCGAGGGGCGGCCGCTGCTCGACGCGGCGTTCGCCTTCGGCATGGTGGCCCAGCACGAACAGCAGCACGACGAGACGATGCTGATCACCCATCAGCTGCGCAGGGGGCCGGTCGCGCTGACCGCTCCCCCGCCGCCGGGCCGGACCTCCGGCCCGCTGCCCTCCGAAGTCCTCATCCCTGGCGGCCCGTTCACCATGGGCACGTCGGGCGAGCCGTGGGCCCTGGACAACGAGCGTCCGGCGCATCCCCGGACCGTGGCCCCCTTCCACATCGACACCACCCCGGTCACCGTCGGCGCCTATCTGGCGTTCATGGCCGACGGGGGGTACTCGGACCGGCGCTGGTGGCGGGACGCGGGCTGGGCGCAGATCAGGGAGCACGGCATCGTGGCGCCGCTGTTCTGGCGGCGGGACGGCGGACAGTGGCTACGCCGCCGGTTCGGGGTGACGGAGCCCGTGCCCGAGGACGAACCCGTCCTGCACGTGAGCTGGTACGAGGCGGACGCCTACGCGCGCTGGGCGGGGCGGCGGCTGCCGACCGAGGCCGAGTGGGAGAAGGCCGCCCGGTGGGATCCGGCCTCCGGCCGATCGCGACGCTACCCGTGGGGGGACGCCGACCCTGGCCCCGAGCACGCCAACCTCGGGCAGCGGCACCTGCGCCCCGCGGCGGCGGGCAGCTACCCGGAGGGCGCCTCGCCGCTCGGCGTGCGGCAGCTCATCGGTGACGTGTGGGAGTGGACGGCGAGCGACTTCCTGCCGTACCCGGGTTTCACGGCCTTCCCGTACAAGGAGTACTCGGAAGTGTTCTTCGGGCCTGAGCACAAGGTGCTGCGCGGCGGGTCGTTCGCCGTGGACGCGGTCGCGTGCCGGGGCACCTTCCGCAACTGGGACCTGCCGGTACGGCGCCAGATATTCGCCGGCTTCCGTACGGCGCGCAGCGCGGAGCTGGACTGATGTGCCGTCATGTCGCCTACCTGGGCGAGCCGCTGGCGCTCGGGGAGCTGATCGTCCGGCCGGAGCACGCCCTGCTGCGCCAGTCCTGGGAGCCCCGTACCCAGAGCAGCGGCGTGGTGAACGCCGACGGTTTCGGGGTGGGCTGGTACGCCGAGGGGGATCCGGTGCCCGCCCGGTACCGGCGGGCGGGCCCCATCTGGGGCGACCTGTCCTTCGCGGACCTCGCCCGGGTGGTGCGCTCCGGGGCGCTGCTCGGGGCGGTCAGGGGGGCCACGCTCCCGGGCGCCGACGGAGAGGCGGCGGCGGCGCCGTTCGCCGCCGGGCCCTGGCTCTTCAGCCACAACGGGGCCGTGGAGAACTGGCCGGACTCCCTCGCGGCGCTCGCCGGGGCGCTGCCGACCGGGGACCTGCTGCGGGTCGAGGCGCGCACCGACTCGGCGCTGCTCTGGGCGCTCGTGCTGCACCGGCTGCGCGCCGGTGACGCGCCGGGCCCGGCCCTGGCGGACACCGTGCGGGAAGCCGCCGCGGCCGCCCCGGGATCCCGGCTGAACCTGCTGGTCACCGATGGTGTCCGGATCGCCGCGACCACCTGGGGGAACGGCCTCTGGTACCTGAAGGGCCCCGACCGGGTGGTCGTGGCCTCCGAACCCTACGACGACGATCCGCGGTGGCGGGAGGTCCCCGAGCACACGCTCGTGACCGCCACCCGCGCCGACGTCACCCTCACCCCGCTCAAGGAGCCGTCCGCGTGAGCCCGTTCCAGTTGACCCGTACCCTCGCCCCCGACGCCGCCGGCGCCGATCTGCGCGCCGACGTCCTCCAGGGCCTGACCCGCTCCGCCAAGGAGCTGCCGCCGAAGTGGTTCTACGACGCCAGGGGCAGCGAGCTCTTCGAGGAGATCACCCGGCTTCCGGAGTACTACCCGACCCGGGCGGAGCGGGAGATCCTGGAGGCGAGAGCTTCGGAGATCGCCGCCGCGACCGGGGCCAGGACCCTGGTGGAGCTGGGATCCGGTTCCTCCGAGAAGACGCGGTTCCTGATCGACGCGCTGCTGCCCGGCCTGGAGGGTTATGTGCCCGTGGACGTCAGCGAGTCGGCGCTGACCGGGGCCGCCGAGTCGCTGCTCGCCGAGCGGCCGGGGCTGCTGGTGCACGCGCTGGTCGCGGACTTCACCCGGGGGCTCGCGCTGCCCGGGTCGCCGGGGCCGCGTCTGGTGGCCTTCCTCGGCGGCACCCTCGGCAATCTGCTGCCCGACGAGCGGCGGGCCTTCCTGCGGTCGGTGCGGGCGATGCTCACACCGGGCGACGCGCTGCTGCTGGGCACGGACCTGGTGAAGGACGAGGCGACGCTCGTGGCCGCCTATGACGACTCGGCCGGGGTGACGGCCGCCTTCAACAAGAACGTGCTGACGGTGATCGACCGTGAGCTGGGGGCGGACTTCGACCCGGACGCGTTCGACCACGTGGCGGTGTGGGACGGCGAGCGGGAGTGGATCGAGATGCGGCTGCGGGCCCGCCGCGCACTCACCGTGAAGATCCCCGAACTGGACCTCGTGGTGCCCTTCGCGGCGGGCGAGGAGATGCGGACGGAGGTGTCGGCGAAGTTCCGTCAGGCGGGTGTACGGGCCGAACTGGCGGAGGCGGGCCTGGACCTGGAGCGCTGGTGGACCGACAGCGAGGGCAGGTTCGCCCTGTCGTTGGCGACGGCGCGCTGAGGGACGCCGCGCTGAGCGACGGCGTGCTCGGCCGCTGCCGCGAGCGTGCGGCGGTCCGGGTGCCCGAGCCCCGGGAGGGGTTCGGGCACCCGGACGACGGCGGTGAGACGGCGGGTGGTGACGACCCGCCACAGGGAGGCGGCCAGCGGGTCGTCCCCGACGTACGCGGCGGCGTCGGTGGGCCGGTAGTCGATCCGTACCGGCTGCACGGCGCATCCGGCGTCCAGGGCGGCCTGGAACGCGGCCGGCCGGAAACGCCCGACGGCCCGGCCGCACCAGGTGGAGCCCTCGGGGAAGACGATCACCCGGCCGCCCCCGGTGAGCGCCACGGTCATGTCGCGGACGGTGCCCGGCAGGGCCCTGAGGCCGTCCCGGTCGATGAAGAGGGTGCCGCCGAGTGCGGCGAGCGTGCCGAGGACGGGCCAGCGGCGCACCTCCGCCTTGGCGACCATCCGGCCGGGGAGCACGGCCGCGATCAGGGGGATGTCGAGCCAGGAGACGTGGTTGGCGACGACGAGGAGCGGACCGGTGTCGGCGGGCGCTCCCTCGTACCGGACGCGTACCCCGAAGGCGCGGACCGCCGCACGCAGCCAGATCCGGACCAGGGCGAGCCGCGTGGCGGCCGGGAGCACGGCGGTGGCGGGGGCGGCCAGGACGCCCAAGAGGACGGTCAGGAGGCCGGCGGTCAGCCGCGCCGAGGCCCGGACGGCCCCGGCGGTGCCCGCCCCGGCCCGGTGGAAGGTCTCCGGGTGGGCGGCGCAGCGGCCCGGGGTGCAGGGCGCCGTGGGGAGCCACGGCGACAGGGCCGTGGTCCCGTTCACCGTGCCGGGGCGAGCGAGAGGAAGTGCTTGAGGTAGCGCGGGTGGGTCCGGCGCAGGGAGAGCAGGACGTAGAGGTCGGCGACGCCGAAGGCGGCATCGTGCGCGGGGGCGCCGCACACCCACGCGCCGAGCCGGAGGTAGCCGCGCAGCAGCGGGGGGAGCTCGGTGCGGCCCTCGGGGCGGGCGATGCCGTCGGGGCTCCAGAGCTTGTGCGGGGTGACCCAGTACTCCTCGGGTGCGAGGTGCTTGGCCTTGACGGTGTCCCAGGTGGCGGCGGCGAGGGTGCCGCCGTCGCTGAGCGGGAGGGAGCAGCAGCCGGCGAGCCAGTTGTGGCCGGTGCGGGTCATGTAGCGGGCGAGCCCGGCCCAGATGAGGGCGATGACGGCGCCGTTGCGGTGGGCGGGGTGGACGCAGGAGCGGCCGACCTCCACCAGGTCGTGCCGGACGGGGGCGAGCCGGGTGAGGTCGAACTCGCTCTCGGAGTAGAGGCGTCCGGCGACGGCGGCCCGGTCGGGCGGCAGGATGCGGTACGTGCCGACGACCTCGCCTGTGCTCTCCTCGCGTACGAGGAGGTGGTCGCAGTACGCGTCGAAGGCGTCGCTGTCGAGGCCGGGCTCGGGTCCGTCGAGTTGGGCGCCGAGCTCCCCGGCGAAGACCAGGTGGCGCAGCCGCTGGGCGGCGCGCACGTCCTCCTGGCGGGTGGCGATCTCGACGACGTACCGGGGGGTGGGTTCCTCGGTGGGCGTCAAGGCGTGGGGCGGGGGCTGCACGGCGGGCGGCTGCGGCTGCGCGGGGACCGCGCGGAGCTGGGCGGGGACGGCGAGCGTGGGGGTCGGTGCGGACATGTCGGGCTCCTCCGGCGTACGGAAGGGGAAGGGGGGCCGGGCCGATCGAGCGGTGACCCGGCTCCTTACTTCTTCCGTGACCGGCTGGATTCGACGTGACCGTCCGGGGGATCGTGGGTGTGGACCCGCTGAATGCTATTCGGCGAGGGTGTCCGTGATCGCGGCCGAGGCCCGCGCCGCCGCCCGCAGGGGGTCCTCGCCCTGGAGGACCGCCGTCATGTACGGCTTGATGGGGTTGTCGGCCTCGACGTTCGCCCACTGCGGGGAGTTGGGGGTGGCCCGGCCTCGTGCGGCGCCCTCGGCCATGACGGCCGTGGCCTCCTGGCCGGCGACGACGGAGGCGAGCCCCTTCTTGTTGGGCACGTAGCCCATCGCCCGGGCGAGTTCCGTCTGCCACTTCTCGCCGGCCAGTGCCTTGACGACGTCGATGGCGGCGGTCCGGTCGGGCGCGTTCTCCGGGATGATGAGGTCGGAGCCGCCGGTGAAGACGGCGCAGGGCTGACCGGCCTTCTTGCCCGGTATCGGGAAGTAGCCGAGCTTGCCGTCGAGCGCGGGGTTGGCCTTGAGGATCGCGGCGACGGCGCTGGGCGTGGCGATGAGCTGGGCCACGTCGCCCCGGGCGAAGACCTCGGCCTGCGGCGGGTTCTGCTCGTCGGCGTTCTTGGGGCCGTCACCGAGGGACTGGAGCTCCTTGTAGAAGGCCATGCCCCGCTGGGCCGCGGGGCTGCCGAGGGCTCCGGCCCACTCGCCGCCCTTGTCGACGGCGAGTTCGCCGCCCTCCTCCCAGATGAAGCCGGACAGGGTGTACCAGTCCTGGCCGGCGAGGTAGATGCCCTGGGAGCGGCCGCGGTCGAGCTTCTCGGTGTCGGCGAGCCAGGCGGCGCGGTCGGTCGGCGGGGCGCCGATCCCGGCTTCCCGGAAGAGGCTCTTGTTGTAGATGACGATGCGGTTGGCCGCGTACCAGGGGATCCCGTACTGCGATCCGCCGATCCTGCCGGGCTCGGCGAGACCGGGCAACCAGTCCTCGCTGCCGAGGTCGCGGACGGACTCCAGGGTGAGGTCGAACAGCTTGTCGGTGTCGGCGTACTGGGCGACCTGGGTGTTTCCCACCTCGATGACGTCGGGGCCGCCCCCGCCCTGGATGGCCTCGGTGACCTTCTTCCCGATGCCGGTCCACTCCTGGACGGTGACCTGGAGTTCGACGCCGTCGTGCTCCTTCTCGTACGCCTCGGTGAAGCGGGTGAGGAAGTCCTCGCTGACGCTGTCCCGCATGAGCCAGATGTCGACGGTCCTCGTCCGGCCGCCGCCGCCCGGCAGCATCCCGCAGCCGGCGAGAGCGAGTGCGGTGGCGACTGCCAGCGGGCAGGCGAGAGTGCGGTTCTTCACGTGGGTCACCTTCTGCGTTCAGCACAGGGTCGTGCGGCATGGGGGGCTGACCCGACATGGGGGGACCGAACGGGGTGTTCGCGCGGGTATGTGGCCTGGATTCTGGTCTGGACCAACGGGATGGTCAAGTCCTTGACGATCCCGTTCCGCCCCCGTCGCCCCCTTCTGTTCCCGTACCGCCGGTAATCACCGCTCGGTCACCACGCGCCGACGGACCCGCCGACCGCCCGGCCCCCGCCGTGTCGCGCGGCGACGCGGCCTGGGGCACGGTGGAGGGAACGCACCGAGAGGAGCCCGGCCCCCATGTCGAACCACACGTACCGCGTCACCGAGATCGTCGGCACGTCCACCGAGGGCGTGGACGAGGCCATCCGCAACGGCATCAACCGCGCCTCCCGGACACTGAGGGGCCTCGACTGGTTCGAGGTGACACAGGTCCGCGGCCACATCGTCGACGGCTCGATCGAGCACTACCAGGTCGGACTGAAGGTGGGATTCCGCCTGGATGACGAGGCGTGAGGGGCCGCGAGGCCTGAGGGCGGGACCCGGGCGCTCAGGTGCGGCCCTCCCTCTCCTGGGCGTCCCTCAGCTCCTGCGAGGGGGTCGCCCACAGGGCGCGTACGACACGGAACCCGGCCGCCTCGGCCGCGTCGCAGACCAGCTGGTCGTCGTCGACGAGCATCCTGATCGGGCGATCGGCCCCGAGCCGGCGCAGGATCTCCACCTTGGTCACCCGGGCCGGCCGGAAGTCGCGGTGACGGCGCATGTGCAGCGGCCCTTCCGGCAGTCCGTGCGCGGCCAGCCAGTCCAGCGTGTCCCGACGACAGCGCTCCGGACGCCCGGTCAGGTAGACGACGTCGCACTCCTCCGCCGCCTCGTGGCACAACGTGATGCCCTCGTCGAGGGGCGGATCGCCGGGAGCCGCCGCGAAGAACGCGTCCCAGTCCTTGGGGCGCCGCTCCAGGAAGTGCTGGCGGTGGGCGGTCGCCGCGAGCGTGTTGTCGAGATCGAAGACGGCCAGGGGCCGGTTGTCGGCTGTCACCGGCCCAGCCTAGAAGCCCGCGGCCGCTAAGGACCGCACCCGCCCGGGAACCCTCCCCCGGCCCCAGGCCCGCGGCCCGGATGTCCTCGGGCTGTCGCAGGTTCCGGGGTGCGGCGGCGTCGCCGGCGGGTCACTCGCCCGCGACACGCACCTCCTCGCGGAGGGCGGCGGTGATCTCGGCGGCTTCTTCCATGGAGTAGTCAGCGGCGGGATTGCTGAGCGTCACCACACCGACGGTGCTGTAGTCGACCCAGACGCATCTGACGCCTGTCCGGGTGTGTCCGGGCAGGGTGGGGGTCTTCGGCTCGGCTTTCTGGCACTTCATCACGGCGCCGTCCAGGCCGTCGGGTGACATGTCCCGGGCATCGCCGACAGGCGTGGTGTCCGGACGCTTCCTCATCTCGGCGAACACGGCGTCAAGAGTCCTCTCGGGATCCTTGACCTCGCCGTGGACACCGAGGAACACGAGGCCCTCCGCCTTCGGCACGTCATGCAGTTCGGCGGAGGTCGCGTACACGTTGGCGACCGATGTGGAGTCCGCCGACATGCCGGTCCCGGCCAGGTACTTCGCCTTGGACTCGTTGAGGGGCCGCGGCTCGTCGGCCTTCCCGACCACGCTCTTGTACGTGCCGCCCAGTACCTCGACCGGGGCCGTCAGCCGATGGGGCCCGTCATCCGTCGGCGTCACGCCCCCGCCACCGCCTGCTGTGACGTACCAGACCCCGCCCCCCACGACGGCGAGCGCCACCGCAGCGCCCACGATGAGCCCGGCCTTCCTGCCGCCACCTCCACCCGGCGGAGTCGTCGGCACCTGGCCGTGAAGGACCCACCCGTCATGGTGCGAGGACTGCTGCGGGGCGGAGCCGCCCGGCAGGCCTTCTCGTGGACCGCCGTAACCCTGCTGGGGCACGCCCTGCGGGGCCTGTGGCTGCTGACCGTAGGGGCCCGGCTGCCGCGGCCGGCCACCGTACGGACCGGGCTCATCGTCGCTCATCGGGTCTTCCCCTTCAGGTGATCATGTGGTCGGACATGCCGGTGGCGCAGGACCGCGGAGAGTCGGGCGGGGGCCGGCGAGCCCCGTCACCCGTGCCCCGTGTCAGGACGCCACCCGCTCTCCCGTCGGCTCGGCCACCACTACCTGAACGCGGGACGGGGCGTACTTGCGCGCCTTGGTGAGCATCTTGGCCAGGTCGAACTCGTGGCGCTGCACGGCCACGTGCAGCGGCGCCGGCATCGCCGGATGTGTCGGCCGGACCCCCGTACCGGCCGGCACCGTCGCCCCCTGGCGCAGCCGCACCCCGATCAGCACGTGCTCACCGTCCTCGGGCGTCGCCACGACGAACTGAGTGACGTCGTTCCAGGGCAGCAGCACGTCGGCGACCCGTACGCCGGCCGCGTCGAACTGGAACAGGACGCGACGTGAGTCGAACCAGGACGAGATGAACGGGATCGCCGCGACGATCACCACACCGCCCTTCATGTCGAGTGCCCACCCGAGCAGGAGAGCCAGGGCGACCACGCCCAGGATCGAGCCCCACAGACCGGCCAGGTCCTGGGGCGAGAACGGGCGTGTCACCTTGAACCGCTCCCACCGGCCGCCACGGCGTGTGGCCTGGTTGCCCGACCTCGGATTCGGCACCGACATGCGTGACCCCTTGATGTGTGTACGGAACGACCGCGTGCTCTCCCGGGACCTTAGAGACGGGACGGACGGCATGGCTTGGACAAATTTGATCTCGCTGCTCGGGGTCGACCGCCCGGACCTCGCCGCTCACAGCTCGTGGGCGCCCTCCACCCGGCGTGCGGTCGCCATCTCAGCGGGCGTGACGTCGGCCAGGGCGCGGAACTCGCGGTTGAGATGGGCCTGGTCGTAGAAGCCACAGGCGGCGGCCAGTTCGCTGAGGTCCGTCCACCTGTGGGACAGCAGCTCCACCGACCGGTGGAAGCGCAGCACCCTGGCGGACGTCTTCGGCGTCAAACCGACCTGCTGGGTGAAGCGCCGGACCAGGTGGCCGTGGCTCCAGCCGACTTCGGTGGCGATGCGGGCGACAGGGATCGTTCCCGCCGACCGCGTGAGCAGCCGCCAGGCATGCACGACCTCGGGCGAGGGATCGGGGCCGCCGTCCAGCCGGGTCAGCAGCGCGGCGTCCAGCAGGTCGAACCGCTGAGCCCAGTCACGGGTTGCCGACATCCGCTCCACCAGCTCATCCGCCCCGGGACCGAGGACGTCCCGCAGCTCGATCACCGTGTTCGTCAACTCCCGCATGGGCACCGCGAAGAGTCGGTACGCACCGAGCGGAGTCAGTTCGAGTCGTATCGCCTCCTGGCCACCTGGGTGATCGCACACCCGCGGCCCGTCTTCGAGCCCCGCGACCAGCGACCCGACCACGCGCACTGCGGGACCCGCCGCCCTCAGCCGGAACACCTGGGCGAACGGCTCCCCCAGATTGACCACCACGACGGCTCGTCCCCTGGGAACGAGCCGAACCCGGTACGAAGTCGCCGCCGCCACCCGGTATCCGTCGTAACTGTGCACATACGGCCGCAGCCCCGAGGGCCAGGGCCGGGTCACCCGCAACCGATCACTGAACCGAGTCGCCACGGCTCCTGGACCGGCCGCGCCCCCGTCACCAGCTCCCGCCACACCGGGCCCCTTCCCTCCAGGGGACCACCCCTCATCAAGGGCGTCCCTTCACTGCCGGGGCGGGTATGATGACACGCTTGCCCGAACGACGACTCCCGAGGCATCGCGGCTCCCGCACAGGACCCACCTGCGGCCGGGGACCGAGGAGCCGGTTCTGCATCAGGTCTCGCCGGTGACCGCCGCGTGGCCGGCCGCCGCCAGGACCCCGGGGTGTCGGCCCCGTGCCGTGGACCTGACGTCAGGCCGCCCGGGTGTCAGGCCGCCCGGGTGTCAGGCCGCCCGGGTGTCAGGCCGCCCTCACGCCATGGACCTCCGGCTCCCCCGCTCCACCCCGCCCCCCCGATCCGGGCAAACGGGTCCCAGTGGCTAAAATCGCCCCATGCAGGAGACCCTCCACGATCCGTACGTCCGTGTCCGCGGCGCCCGTGAGCACAACCTCGCCGGGGTCGACGTCGACATCCCCCGTGACGCGCTCGTCGTCTTCACCGGGGTCTCCGGCTCCGGCAAGTCCTCCCTCGCCTTCGGCACGATCTACGCGGAGGCCCAGCGGCGCTACTTCGAGTCGGTGGCCCCGTACGCGAGGCGGCTGATCCACCAGGTCGGCGCGCCCGCGGTGGGCGAGATCACCGGGCTTCCTCCCGCGGTCTCCCTCGAACAGCGCAGGTCCTCGCCGAACGCCCGCTCCTCCGTCGGCACCGTGACCACGCTCTCCAACTCGCTGCGCATGCTGTTCTCGCGGGCGGGCCGCTACCCGGAGGGCGCCGAGCGGCTCGACTCCGACTCCTTCTCCCCCAACACGGCGGCGGGCGCCTGCCCTTCGTGCCAGGGTCTCGGCCGCGTCCACGACACCAGCGAGGAACTCCTCGTCCCCGACCCCGAGCTGTCGATCCGTCAGGGCGCCATCGCCGCCTGGCCGGGCGCGTGGCAGGGCAAGAACCTGCGGGACGTCCTCGACACCCTCGGGTACGACGTCGACCGGCCGTGGCGCGCACTCGCCGCGAAGGACCGGGAGTGGATCCTCTTCACGGACGAGCAGCCGGTCGTCACCGTCCACCCGGTACGGGACGCCGACCGCATCCAGCGGCCCTACCAGGGCACGTACATGAGCGCACGGCGCTACGTCCTGCGGACCTTCTCCGACTCGAAGAGCCCGACCCTGCGCACCAAGGCGGAGCGTTTCCTCACCAGCTCCCCCTGCCCGGTCTGCGGCGGCGGCCGGCTGCGGCCCGAGGCGCTGGCGGTGACCTTCGCCGGCCACACCATCGCCGACCTCGCCTCCCTGCCGCTGACGGCCCTGTCCGGGCTCCTCTCGACGGCCGCGGAGGATACGGCGACGGCGCGCGTCCTCACCGAGGACCTCGTCGCCCGGATCGCGACGGTGACCGAACTCGGCCTGGGATATCTGAGTCTGGACCGCGCCACCCCCACCCTGTCCAACGGCGAGCTCCAGCGACTGCGTCTCGCCACCCAGCTGCGCTCGGGGCTCTTCGGCGTCGTGTACGTCCTCGACGAGCCGTCCGCCGGGCTGCACCCGGCCGACACCGAGGCCCTGCTCGTCGTCCTCGACCGGCTCAAGGCCGCCGGTAACTCCGTCTTCGTCGTCGAGCACCACCTCGATGTCATCCGGCACGCCGACTGGCTGGTGGACGTCGGCCCGCACGCCGGGGTCCACGGCGGGCAGGTGCTCCACAGCGGCCCGCCGGAAGGCCTCGCGGACGTCGAGTCGTCCGCGACCCGGCGCTTCCTCTTCGACCGGGCGCCCGCGCCCGCCCGTGAGGTGCGGGCGCCGGCCGGATGGCTGCGGACGGGACCGGTCACCCGGCACAACCTGCGGGCGGTCGACGCGGCCTTCCCCGTCGGCGTCCTGACCGCCGTCACGGGCGTCTCCGGCTCGGGAAAGTCGACGCTCGTCGGCGCGCTGACCGAGGAGACCCCGGGAGTGAAAAGACTGGTGACGGTGGATCAGCGACCGATCGGCCGGACCCCGCGTTCCAACCTCGCCACGTACACCGGTCTGTTCGACGTCGTGCGGAAGCTGTTCACGGAGACCGAGGAGGCACGGGCGCGCGGCTACAAGGCGGGCCGCTTCTCCTTCAACGTGGCCGGAGGCCGCTGCGAGACCTGTCAGGGCGAGGGCTTCGTCTCGGTCGAGCTGCTCTTCCTGCCGAGTACGTACGCCCCGTGCCCCGACTGCCACGGCGCCCGCTACAACCCCGAGACCCTTCAGGTGCGGCTGCGGGGGCTGACCATCGCCGAGGTCCTCGACCTGACCGTCGAGTCCGCCGCGGCCTTCTTCGCCGACGTCCCCGCCGCCGCGCGAAGCCTGCGCACCCTGCTCGACGTGGGCCTCGGGTATCTGCGGCTCGGGCAGCCGGCGACCGAGCTGTCCGGCGGTGAGGCGCAGCGCATCAAGCTCGCCGCGGAGCTCCAGCGGCCGCACCGCTCCGCCACGCTGTACGTGCTGGACGAGCCGACGACCGGCCTGCACCCGGCGGACGTCGAGGTCCTGATGCGCCAGCTCCACGGCCTCGTCGACGCCGGCCACTCGGTGGTCGTCGTCGAGCACGACGTGGACGTCGTCGCCACCGCCGACTGGGTCGTGGACCTGGGGCCGGGCGGTGGCGACGAGGGCGGCCGGATCGTGGCGGCGGGGCCCCCGGACCGGGTGGCGCGGGCGGCGGACAGCCGCACCGCGCCGTATCTGGCCCGGTCCCTGGGAATCGCCGGACGACCCTGAGGCCGCCCGGCCGATCAGCCCGGAGTGACGGTCGGGCCGCCGCCTCGGCCGGGCCGGAGTGACGGTCGGCCGGAGTTTCGGTCAGGCCGCCGTGTCGAACGTGTAGTGCGGGGTGTGGTCCAGCATGTCCGCCGGGGTCACGTCGTTCCACGGGCGCATGGTGTCGCCGAGGTCGACGACGTTCGCGGTGCCCGCGGCCGGGAGGTACGTCGACCGGGGGTGGCGGGCCTGCCAGTCGGCCCACAGTCTGTCGATGAAGGCGTGGTGCAGCCAGAACACGGGGTCGTTGGGGGAGACTCCGGTGCCCATCTGGCCGCCGACCCAGACGTGGACGCGGTTGTGGAGGTTCACCCCGCGCCATCCCTCCAGGTGGTTGCGGAAGCCGTCGGAGGAGCTGTTCCAGGGGGCGGTGTCGTAGGTCTCCATGGCGAGGACGGAGTCGACCTCCGCGCGGGTGGGGAGCTGGCGGCCGCCCGCACCGAGGTCGCGCCGGAGGTAGTCGCGCCCGTCGACGCGGACGGTGATCGTCCATCGGTTGCCGCCGCGGGCGAACGGTCCGTCCGTGACCTGGCCGTCGCGGAGGCGCCCGGTGCCGCCGAGGAAGTCGGGCGCCCAGAGCGAGGAGCGCGCGGTGCGGTCGGCCGTCCAGTCCCAGTAGGGGAGGTTGACGGTCGGGTCGACGGACTGGATCGCCTGTTCGAACTCTATGAGGAAGCGCCGGTGCCAGGGCAGGAAGGACGGCGAGCGGTGGCCGACGCGGTCGCCGCTGTCGGTGTCACTCATGATGAAGGCGTTGTGGGTGGTGACGAAGGTGTCGTACCGGCCGGAGCGCTTGAGCTCCAGGAGGGCGTTGACGAAGCGCCGCTTCTCGTCGGCGGTGAGCGTGGCCTGGTTCTTGCGTACGGTCATGACGGTGTGCCGTTCCTGGATCGGTCAGCTGAGGGTGAGGGGTACGAGCGGGGCGCCCTGGAGTTCGCGGACGGCCGCGCGGGCCAGCGCTCGGGGCGTGGCGACGGGCTCGTAGTGGTTGATGACGCTGATCCAGGTGCCGTCGGCGTTCCGCATGACGTGCAGTTCCTGACCGTCGATCGTCACGGAGTAGCCGCCTCCGTGGTGTCCCCCGTGGTGACCGCCCCCGTGCGAGGGCCCGCCCTTGATGCGGCGCCCCTGGTAGACCTCGTCGAAGGTGGCCGGAGCCGGGTCGGCCGCCGGTGCGGCGGCCCGGGGAGCGGCGGCGACGGCGGAGCCGGCCAGGGCGAGGCCGGCGGCGGCGCCCGCGGCGCCTGCCGCGACGCCTAGGGCCCGGCGGCGGGTGATGCTGGACATGAAACCCCCATGTGGTCGGTACGACCGGGGGTTTGGTCATATGCCCCCGGCTTGCCCCATCAGTACCGGGGGGTGTCGGCGTGGCGGAAGTCCGCTGGGGGCGGTTGGCCGTGAAGTGGACAACCTGCCATGGAATGTACAGAGTCGAACGAAGTTGATCTTCCTGTCGTTCGCGACGGGGACACCCCGGAGCGAAGATCTTGCGGAGAATGTGATCTCCTCGTGAGCGATCTTTCGCTCCGGGGTGCGAGGTGTGGCGGAGCCCACGCCGCCAAAGTGTCCGGATCCGGTCTCAGCCCCGACCGGCCTTGCGCTGTGCTCGCAGCCACTCCCTGTTCATGGACGCGATCGACGGCAGCGGGATCCCCTTCGGGCAGGCCGTCGCGCACTCCCCCGTCAGGGTGCAGCCGCCGAAGCCCTCCGCGTCCATCTGGGCCACCATGTCCAGGACCCGGGTCTCGCGCTCGGGGGAACCCTGCGGCAGCACGTTCAGGTGGTTGATCTTGGCCGAGGTGAAGAGCATCGCCGAGCCGTTGGGGCAGGCCGCCACGCACGCGCCGCAGCCGATGCACTCCGCGTGTTCGAAGGCGGAGTCCGCGTCCGCCTTGGGGACGGCGGTGGCATGGGCCTCGGGGGCCGCACCGGTGGGCGCCGTGATGTAGCCGCCGGCCTGGATGACACGGTCGAAGGCGGAGCGGTCGACGACGAGGTCCTTGACGACGGGGAAGGCGGAGGCCCGCCAGGGCTCGACGTCGATGGTGTCGCCGTCCCGGAAGGACCGCATGTGGAGCTGGCAGGTCGTGGTGCGCTCGGGCCCGTGCGCGTCGCCGTTGATGACGAGGCTGCACGCGCCGCAGATGCCCTCGCGGCAGTCGTGGTCGAACGCCACCGGGTCCTCACCGCGCAGGATGAGTTCCTCGTTGAGGGTGTCGAGCATCTCCAGGAACGACATGTCGGCGGAGATGCCGTCCACGTCGTACGTGGACATGGCGCCGGGTGCGTCGGCGTCGCGCTGGCGCCAGACGCGCAGGGTGAGCTTCATGCGTAGCTCCGCTGGGTGGGGTGGACGTACTCGAAAGTGAGGTCCTCCTTGTGGAGGACGGGCGCGTCGCCGGTCCCGCGGAACTCCCAGGCCGCGGCGTACGCGAACTCCTCGTCGCGGCGGGCGGCCTCGCCGTCCGGGGTCTGGGACTCCTCGCGGAAGTGACCGCCGCAGGACTCGGCCCGGTGGAGCGCGTCGAGGCACATGAGCTCGGCGAGTTCCAGGTAGTCGACGACGCGGTTGGCCTTCTCCAGGGACTGGTTGAACTCCGCGCCCGTGCCGGGGACCTTGACGCGGCGCCAGAACTCCTCGCGGATCTCGGGGATCCGGGCGAGGGCGGTGCGCAGCCCCGCCTCCGTACGGGCCATTCCGCAGTGCTCCCACATGAGTTCGCCGAGTTCGCGGTGGAAGGAGTCGGGGGTGCGGTCGCCGTCCACGGAAAGGAGGAGACGGAGCCGGTCCTCCGTCTCGGCGAGCACCTCCTGCACCGCCGGGTGGTCGTCGGTGACGGGTTCCGTGCGGGGCCGGCGGGCGAGGTAGTCGTTGAGGGTGGCGGGCAGGACGAAGTACCCGTCGGCCAGCCCCTGCATGAGGGCGGAGGCGCCGAGCCGGTTGGCCCCGTGGTCGGAGAAGTTGGCCTCGCCGATGGCGAAGAGGCCGGGGACGGTGGTCTGGAGGTCGTAGTCGACCCAGAGTCCGCCCATCGTGTAGTGCACGGCGGGGTAGATCCGCATCGGCACCTCGTACGGGTTCTCCGCGGTGATCCGCTCGTACATGTCGAAGAGGTTGCCGTACTTCTCCTCGACCACCGCCCGGCCCGTCCGCCGGATCGCGTCGGCGAAGTCGAGGTACACGCCCTGGCCGCCGGGGCCGACGCCACGGCCCTCGTCGCAGACGTTCTTCGCGGCGCGGGAGGCGATGTCGCGGGGGACGAGGTTGCCGAAGGAGGGGTAGATCCGCTCCAGGTAGTAGTCGCGCTCGCCCTCGGGGATGTCGGCGGCCGGGCGGGTGTCGCCCTTGGCCTTGGGGACCCAGATGCGGCCGTCGTTGCGGAGGGACTCGCTCATCAGGGTCAGCTTCGACTGGTGGTCGCCGGTGCGCGGGATGCAGGTGGGGTGGATCTGGGTGAAGCAGGGGTTGGCGAAGTACGCGCCCCGCCGGTGGGCCCGCCAGACGGCGGTGGCGTTGGAGTTCATCGCGTTCGTCGACAGGTAGAAGACGTTGCCGTAGCCGCCGCTGGCGAGGACCACCGCGTCCGCGTAGTGGGTGGAGATCTCGCCCGTGATCAGGTCGCGGGCGACGATGCCCCGGGCCCGCCCGTCGACGACGACCAGGTCGAGCATCTCCGTGCGGGCGTGCATCTCGACGTTTCCGGCGGCGATCTGCCGGGACAGTGCCTGGTAGGCGCCGAGGAGGAGCTGCTGGCCGGTCTGGCCCCGGGCGTAGAAGGTGCGGGAGACCTGGACGCCGCCGAAGGATCGGGTGTCGAGGAGACCGCCGTACTCGCGGGCGAACGGGACGCCCTGGGCGACGCACTGGTCGATGATCTCGACGGAGATCTGCGCGAGGCGGTGGACGTTGGACTCGCGGGCGCGGAAGTCGCCGCCCTTGACGGTGTCGTAGAAGAGGCGGTGGACGGAGTCGCCGTCGTTGCGGTAGTTCTTGGCGGCGTTGATGCCGCCCTGGGCCGCGATGGAGTGGGCGCGGCGCGGGGAGTCCTGGAAGCAGAACTGGACGACGTGGTAGCCCTGTTCGGCGAGGGTGGCGCCGGCGGAACCGCCGGCGAGGCCGGTGCCGACGACGATGATCCGGTGCTTGCGGCGGTTGGCGGGGTTGACCAGCCGGGCCTGGAAGCGGCGGGTGTCCCAGCGTTCGGCGACGGGTCCGGTGGGGGCCTTGGTGTCGGCGAGCGGCTCACCGACGGTGTGGTCGAGATAGCTCATGGTCAGCTCACCACTCCGGTCATGACGGCGACGGGGACGGAGACGAAGCCCGCGGTCAGGACGAGCGCGAGGCAGTCGGAGAGGCCCCTGAGGAGGCGCTCGCGGCGGGCGCTGCCGACGCCGAGCGTCTGGGCGGCGCTCCAGAAGCCGTGGCGGACGTGGAGTCCGACGGCGAGCATGGCGACGATGTAGATCACGTTGCCGTACCAGGTGGAGAAGGTGTCGACGACGTTCTGATAGGGCCTGCCCTCCTCGAAGCCGCCCGGGTGGACGGTGCCGGTGGTCAGGTCCAGGACGTGCCAGACGATGAAGAGGGCGAGGACGATCCCGCCCCAGCGCATGGTGCGGGTGGCGTAGGAGGCGCGCCTGCGGCGGTGGACGTACGCGGTGGGCCGGGCCTTCAGGTCGCGCCGGCTGAGCTGGTACGCGCAGACGGCATGGGCCACGACGGCGGTGAGGAGCACGATCCGGACGAGCCAGAGGGCCCACTCGTGGTGCAGCATGGGAGCGCCCATGACCCGCAGCCAGTGACCGTAGGCGTTGAACTCCTCGGGGCCGAAGAAGACCTTCAGGTTGCCGGCGACGTGCGCGACGAGGTAGCCGAGCATGAGCAGCCCGCTGACGGCCATGACCGTCTTCTTGCCGAGGGTCGATGACAGGAATCCGCGTGACGGTGGGGAGGACGGCGGGCGGCGCGTCGTCCGGTCCCTCGTGGGTGCCAGAGCCATACCCCCGACGGTAGGGCCGAGGGATCCGAGAGGTCCAAGACATGGTCCGGCTGATCTCGATAGGTGGAGCCTATTCACCTGCCCTACCCTGGGGTCATGCAGTTCCAGCAGCTCCTCTACTTCGTCGCCGTGGCCGAGACCCGTCACTTCACCCGGGCGGCGGAGCGCGTCCACGTCTCGCAGCCCTCCCTCTCCCAGCAGATCAAGGCCCTGGAACAGGAGTTGGGCGCCGAGCTCTTCAGCCGCGCCCGGGGCAACATCACGCTCACCGACGCGGGCGAGTCGCTGCTGCCCCTCGCACGGCGGATCCTGGCCGATACCGAGACGGCGCGGATCGAGGTGCAGGAGCTGGCCCGGCTCAAGCGGGGACGGGTCCGGCTCGGCGCGACCCCGAGCCTGTGCACCGGGCTCCTTCCGGACGTGCTGCGGGCCTTCCACGACCTCCATCCGGGCATCCAGCTCCTGATCCAGGAGGGCGGCTCGCACGATCTCGTACGGGAGCTGGCGCGCGGGGCCCTCGACCTGGCGCTCGTGGTGCTGCCGCTGCCGACCCCGTCACCGGCCCTGACCACGGTCGAGCTGCTCCGGGAGGACCTGGTGGTGGTCTCGTCGGCCTCGGCCCCGGCGCCGCGCCGTCCGGTGCGGATCGCCGATCTCAGGGACCAGCCGCTCGTGATGTTCCGGCACGGCTACGACCTGCGGGAACTGACCGTCGGGGCCTGCCGGGCGGAGGGGTTCGAGCCGACGTTCACGGTCGAGGGCGGCGAGCTGGACGCGGTCCTAGGTTTCGTACGGGCCGGGCTCGGGCTCGCGGTCGTCCCCGCGATGGTGGCGGCGCGCGCCGGCCGAGACCTGCGGGTGACGGCCCTCGCCCGGCCGGGCCTGCGCCGGATGATCGCCCTGGCCCACCGCAGCGATGTCGCTCCCCCGAGGGCGGCGCGGGAGCTCCAGCGGATGCTGCTCGCCTCGCGCCGCGGCCGGGGCGGGATGCCCGACTAGGGCCTCGCAGGGGCGGGGTGCACCGGCTCCCCCGTCGCGGCGGGGAGGCCGGTGCCGTTCCTCCGGGGTACGGCCTCAGACCGCGTCCGCCAGGAGCAGCGAGTGGATGCGGTCCGGGGCGCCGGGGCGGGCGTAGTACCAGCCCTGGGCCGTGTCGCAGCCGAGGTCGCGGAGCTGACGGGCCTGCGCCCCGGTCTCCACGCCCTCCACGGTCACGGCGAGTTCCAGGCTGTGCGCCAGGGAGACGATCCCCTCGACGATCTTGATGTCGACCGGGTCCACCGGGTGCTGCTGCATGCCCCGGGTGAAGGAGCGGTCGAGCTTGAGGACGCTCACGGGCAGGCGGCGCAGGTTGGCCAGGTTCGAGTAGCCGGTGCCGAAGTCGTCGAGGGCGATGTCCACGCCCATCTCCGCGAGCTGCCGCAGCGGCTTCAGCAGGTCCTCGTCGGCGCCGATGAGCGCCGATTCGGTCACTTCGAGGCAGAGCGCGCCGGGATCGAGCCCCGAGCGCTCCAGGACGTCGACGGTGTCGGCGACCAGGCGCGGGTGGTGCAGCTGGGTCGGGGAGAGGTTGACGTTGATCCGCAGGGGGCCGCCGTCGGCGTGCCGGGTCTGCCAGAAGCGGGCCTGCCGGACGGCCTCCTGGAGCACCCAGCGGCCGAGCGGCACGATGAGGCCGGTGTCCTCGGCGAGCGGGATGAAGCGGTCGGGGCCGAGCACCCCGTGCTGCGGGTGGCACCAGCGTACGAGCGCTTCGGCGCCGTGCACGCTGCCGTCGCCGAGGTGGACGAGCGGCTGGTACTCGATGAAGAACTCGCCGCGCTCCAGGGCGGTCGGCAGGGCGGTGGTGAGGCCGTGCCGGGTGATGGCGCGGGCGTCCGCCTCCGGGTCGGCGCGTTCGAAGCGGTTGCCGCCGGCCGACTTGGCCCGGTACATCGTGATGTCGGCGCTTCGCAGCACCTCGGCGGGGGTGCGCTCGCCGGCCGGGCCCTCGACGACGCCGAGGCTGCCGCGGACGGTCAGCTCCCGGCCGTCGATGCGGAGGGGGGTGGAGAGGGCCGTGAGGATGCGGTCGGCGAGTTCGGTGGTGTCCCGTTCGCCGACGGCGCCGGTGGTGAGGGCGACGAACTCGTCTCCGCCGAGCCGGGCCACCATCTCGCCGGCACCGGTGACGCAGCTCTGGAGCCGGTCGGCGACCTCGACGAGGAGGCGGTCGCCGGTGGAGTGGCCGAGGCTGTCGTTGATGACCTTGAAGCCGTCGAGGTCCAGGTAGCAGAGGCCGAACCGGCCGTTCTCACCGGGCGCCAGGGCCTTCTCCAGGCGCTCGAAGAACAGGGTCCTGTTGGGGAGCCCCGTGAGCGCGTCGTGGGTGGCCTCGTACCGCAGGCGCAGGTGGAGCAGGCGCCGTTCGGTGGTGTCCTCCATGAGGGCCAGCTGGTACTGGGGGTTGCCCTCGGCGTCCCGGAGGAGGGAGACGGTGAGGTTGGTCCACAGAACCGTTCCGTCACCTCGGTAGTACGGCTTCTCGACCCGGTAGTGCTCCCGGTCGCCGCGGACCAGCTCCTCGTACAGCTTCCAGACGTGCGGACCGTCCTCGGGGTGGACCCACTCGCTGACGTTCCGGCTGCGGACCTGGCCCTCCATCCCGCCGAACATGCGGGTGAGGGTCTCGTTGACCTCCAGGACGTTGCCGTCGAGGTCGGCGATGCCGATCCCTATGGCCGCCCCGTCGAAGACCGCGCGGAAGCGGCTCTCGGTGGCGTGGAGGGCGATCTCGGCGGCGCTGCGGGCGGTGAGCGCGGAGCGGGCGATGGCCTCCTGCTCGGCGCGGGTCCGCTCGCGCAGGGCTCCCGCGTAGCCGGTGGCCATGGCGTGCTGGAGCCGGGAGCAGCGGGCTCGCAGTTCCTCGGCCGGGAGGTCGGAGTCGGCACCGCAGTAGAGCACCAGGTACGAGTCGACGACGCCGAGGCTGCGTCCGAGGGCGTCCGGATCGGTGCAGTGGGCGGCGACGAGGGCGGCACCGGCGCCCTGGGCCGGGACCGTGTCGAAGGGCCGGGCGTGCAGCGCGTCGCACAGGGTGCGGGCCAGCGGCAGCAGATGCCCCTCGAACTCGGCGCGGGTCAGGGAGGTGGCGGTCACCGGGAAGATCGCGCGGCTCCAGATGGTGACGAACCGCCTGAGTCTGTCCTCCGGGCCGTCGGCTTCGGCGACGGCGCCTGACGGCTGCGACGGGACCTTCACGCCTTGCGCCCCACCCCTGCGAATCCGGAGAAGGCGTAGGGGTCCTCCTCCTCGACCGGGCTGTCCGGTCGCCAGAGGGGCATCGGGACGAGGCCGGGCTCGATCAGCTCGGTGCCCTCGAAGAAGCGGGTGATCTCGTCGCGCGACCGCATCACCAGGGGGTTGCGGATGTTCCGGTAGACCCCGACGGTGCCGCCGGCCTCTTCCTCGGAGAGCGGGATACCCTCGAACGAGGCGTGGGTGAGGACGACGAGGCTGCCGGGCGCGAGGGCGCCGAGCAGTTCGGTGACGGCCTCGTACGGCCGGTCCTCGTCCTCCAGGAAGTGGAGGACGGCGACGAGGAGCAGCGCCACCGGCCGGTCCAGGTCGAGGAGTCGGGTCACCTCGGGGCTGTACAGGACGTCGGCCGGCTTGCGCAGGTCGGCGGCGACGACCGCGGCGCCCTCGTCGTCCCCCAGGACGGCGCGGCTGTGGGCCACGGCGACCGGGTCGTGGTCGACGTAGACGACGCGCGCGGTGGGGTCGGCCGCCCGGGCGACCTCGTGGACGTTGCCGAAGGTGGGTATGCCGGATCCGATGTCGAGGAACTGGGTGACGTCGTTGTCAACGGCGTGGCGGACGGCACGCCGCATGAAGGCGCGGTTCGCCTGCATGATCTTGGGCAGGCCAGGCATGAACTCCATGGCCTTGCGCGCCGCTTCCCGGTCCACTTCGAAATTGTGCGAGCCGCCCAGATAGAAGTCGTACATACGGGACACGCTCGGCACCGAAATGTCGATACCCGGCGGAGCCCAGGCGGGACGCTCCATCAATGTCTCCAACAAGTCGCCATGGGGGATGCGGCCATGTGTTCGCGGCCGGTGTTCGAGGTGAGGCTACTGATCGACCGCCAGGAGAGCGAGTGGAAACGGAAATTCGCGATCCGTTCTTGGTCACACGCCATTGACACGTGCTCCCGGAGCGAAGAGTTCGCGCCTTCGTACCGTGCATGTTCACGTGCATCCGCGTGTGCGTCGGCCCTCCGAGCGGCGGTGATCCCCTTCGCCGGGCGCTCGGGCCCCGCCCGTACCTCGGCCGTTGTCGCCGTCGGGGCCGAACGCCGGTGCGGGATGCACCGTTCATCATCCCCGACGGCAGGGCGACAACCGGACAGATATCGCTCCGGGGTCCGGAACACCCGAAGTCGGCCGACTCTCCGAATCCCGCCGCGCACCCTCGACGCGGGTATCGCGCCGCTCCCGAATCCGTTTCGGCGAAACGTCACGGGTGTCTCCGAAGATCCCCACCATCCGGCGAATCCCGGCGCGTTCCGCCCCGGTGCGCCGCGTCTGTGATCAAGCTCGACGGCGTGCCTCTGTACGGATCACTCCTCGCGCGGCCGCTGGCGGCCCTGGCACTCGTGTGGTTGCTCGCCACGCCCGTGCCCGCCGCCGCCGATGCCTGCGCCTACGCCACCACCGGCCCCGGCGGGTCGAACACCCCGGTGGCCGTCGTCGGGCCGGGCGCCTGTTCGCCCGGGCCCACCCCGCCGGCACCGCCGCCGCCGTCGCCCTCACCGCGGCCCACCACGCCCGCGCCCCGGCCGACACCCGAGCCGCCGCCCCCTCCGGCCCCGGTGCCGCCCCCGCCTCCCGTACGGACGACGACGCCGCCGTCTCCCCCGGCCACCGCCCCGGCGCCACGCCCCGGGCAGGCGTCCCCCGTCCCGCCCGCGACGGAGGAGCCGGAGCGCGTACCGGCGCCCGCCTCACCGCCCGCGCCCGCTCCCGCCCCCGCGCCCGCACCCTCGTCCCCGCTCACCGTGCGGCCGCGGCCGCCGGCCGCGGGGTCCGTCGCGCTCCCCCACTACCGCCGCACGTCACGGCCGCAGCCGAAGGGCAACACGTCCGTCGTCACCATGACGCTGGTGATCATCGCCCCCGCGGTCCTCGCGACCGCCATCCTGCGCCCCCGCTCCCGCTGATCTCCGCCGGAGGAATCCATGTCTGAATGGCTTGTTCTCACTCTTGCGATGGCCGCCGCGTGCGCCGTCGTGCTCACGATCGTCGTCATCAACCACCGTCGGCTCCCCGAGGACGACGATCCCAGCGAGACCCCCGACGTCATCGAGTACATGACGATGATGATCGGCGTGATCTACGCGATCGTCCTCGGCCTGGCCATCGCGGGCGTCTGGGAGGCACGGGGGGCCGCCCAGGAGACGGTGCGCCAGGAGGCGCAGGCGATGCACGAGATCTCCGCCCGCGTACAGGTGTATCCGGAGGACGTCCGGGCCCGCATCCGGGCCGATGTCGACGCGTACGTCAGCTACGTGGTCAACGACGAGTGGGCGTACATGGCCGAGGAGGGCGCGCTGAGCGAGGAGGGCACCGCGCTTCTGGAGCGGGTCCGGCGGAGCGTCACCGACTACCAGCCGGCCACCGACTTCGAGGGGCAGGCCTACCAGCCGCTGGTCGATCAGGTGGCGGTGGCCGACGACGCCCGGGGGGCCCGGGGGCAGAGCGCGGGGGCGACCATGCCGGGGGTGGTGTGGTTCGGCCTGATCATCGGAGCCCTGGTGACGGTCGGCCTGATCTTCACGCTGCAGATCCGCAGGACCGGCCGGGAGGTGCTGCTCGCCGGACTCTTCAGTGTGCTGATCGCCTTCCTGCTGTTCCTCATCTGGGACTTCGACGCGCCGTTCGGCCGGGGCATCTCGGCCACCGCCTCGCCGTTCACCGATCTGTTCCCGCAGGTCACACGCTGAGACAAGGGGTCCCAGTGGGCCGCACGGGGGACATACGTGCCCCATTCGCACGTCTGGGATCGCGCTTGTGATAGTGCGCTCCTAGCGTTTCGCACATCGAGGTGCACGCAAGGTCTTCGGCGGAAACCCCCTTCCGCGGCTGCCCCTCGGGACCCGGAGGATTCACCATGCGCGCGATACGTGCCGCGTCCACTGCCTTGCTGGGGGCGGCCGCCCTCGCCCTGGCCGTCCCCACCGCAATCGCCGCCGACGGCGCCCCCGCGAGCGACCCACGGGCCGTGCGGGCCAAGGCGCCGGGCGACTTCGTCGTGTCGCCCTCGCTCGTCGCCCCGGGCGGCCGGGTGACGCTGAGCGCGCCCGGCTGCGCCAGCACGGCGACGGCCTCGGCCGGCATCTTCGACACCGTGACCATCGCGCCGAACGCGGCGGCGACCGCGGTGGTGGACTGGGACGCCCGACGCGGCGCCGTGTACACGGTGGCGTTCAACTGCACCGGCGGACTGCGGGACACCGTCGATCTGACGATCAGCGGTATCCCCACCGCCACTCCGACGATCGCCTCCACCGTGCTCACTCCCCCTCGCGGGGTGCAGGGCGGCGTGGGCGGCTCGGTGGGCGGGCTCGAACCCGTCGAGGTGGCCACCGGTGCGGCGCTCGTCCTGGCCGCGACCGCCGGTGGCGTCTACGTGTTCCGTCGCCGCGCCGCCGCCCGTCGCCACTGAGCGGGTGCCGTGGACCGGACCGGAGCGGTGACCGGCGTCCCCGGACGCCCGTCGCCCCCGGGTCCCTGGCGGGACTCGGGGGCGACGGGCGTGGCGGGCCGACCGGGAGGTTCGGCCGGTCAGACGCCCGCGCCGGTCATACGGCGGCGGCGGGCGATGAACAGTCCGCCGCCGAGCGCGGCGGCGGCGACGAGGCTGCCGCCGACGGCCATCTCGGTGGAGCTGGGCGCCAGCGAACCGCCGATGCCGCCCGCCGCGCCGCGGCCCGCGAGGACGCGGAACGGGTGCGTGACCACGCGGGAGTTGTCGCTGCACTTGACGGCGAGGTTGTAGCTGCCGGGGGTGGCGTTGTTGTGGACGCGGGCGATGGCGCTGGACAGCCCGTTGGAGTTCACCGACAGGTTGGTCGTGGGGAAGGCGTTGGACGTGACGGTGCCACCGTGGCCGCAGCCCTTGGCGGTGATCGTGATCGTCGACCCCGCGTGGACGTCGTAGGGGTTGACCTGGACATTGCTCGGCCCGTTGGTGGCGACGGCGAGGGGGGCCCCGAGCCCGACCGCAGCGATTGCGGTGGCGGTCACCGCCAGAGTGCGTGCAGCACGCATGGTTGAACCTCCAGTGGAAGACGCCCCAAAGCGGTGCTCCGGGAGTTTCGACGAGTACGCCTTCCATGACGAACCATCACAAGTTGTGGCGAACCGTGCACTTCGGCACTGGTCCACCCCGGTGAGGCGACACGCCCGGAATTGGGCCCGTGGAGGCGATAGAACCGCAGGTCAGGGCTGACCGGGGTGCTTATCTGACGATTACTCGGATGGGTCAGCCCCGTGTCACCCGACTGTCGCCCGCCGCCCCACCGACCACCACCCGTGGCAGGCTCCGTGACGCCCGCTTCCGGCGGCGCCCGGGCGACCGGGTTCCGGCCGCTCCGGCAACCCGTCCGGCGGCGCCCGGGCGACCGGGTTCCGGCCGCTCCGGCAACCCGTCCGGCGGCGCCGCCCACCCGTTCGCACCGTCCGGGGCGACGGCCCGGCCGGCCGCCCTTACCGTTTCGACGACGCCACGAAGGGAGAACCATGCCCCCGAAGGACTTCCGCGTCCCCGAACGCAGGAGACGCCAACCCTGGGGCGTCCTGGCCCTCGCCATGCTGTCCGGGATCGCGATGATGCGCAACGGAGTGGACGTCGCGCTCGGGCCCCCGCAGCCCGCCGCCGCGGCCCGTCCGGTGGCGCGCCCCGTCGTCCCGCCGCCGCCCGGGGCGAGCCAGGGTGTGGAGCCGCTGACCTTCGCGCCCGCCTCCCGGATCAGGATCCCCGCGATCCGGGTGGCGGCTCCGATCATGGACGTGGGCCTGGAGCCGAACGGCTGGGTCGCGGCCCCTCCGCCCGAGGACGCGAACCTCGCCGGCTGGTACCAGAACGGCATCTCCCCCGGCCAGCGGGGCACCGCGGTTGTCGTCGGCCACGTGGACAACGCGCAGGGGCCCGCGGTCTTCTACGGCCTGGGCTCGCTGGAGAAGGGGCAGCACATCGAGGTCGAGCGGTACGACGGCCGGGTGGCGGTCTTCGAGATCTACGGGGTCGAGGTGTACTCGAAGGACGACTTCCCGGGCGTGCAGGTCTACTCCGACACCGGCGAGCCCGAACTGCGGGTCATCACCTGCGGCGGCGGGTACACACGCGCGCGTGGCTACGACGGGAACGTCGTGGTGTACGCCCGCATGGTCGGCTCCCGCTAGTCGGAACACGGGGAAGGGCCCCGGCACCCGAGGGTGCCGGGGCCCTTCCCCGTGCCGTGCGGGTCAGCGCCGGGGCACGGTGATGTGGTAGCCGGCGTCGAGCAGTTCGGGCAGATAGCGGCGGAGCGCGGCCACGCTCTGGGCCCGGTCGCCGCCGGCGTCGTGGGAGAGCACGACCGCGCCGGGGGCGGCGCCGTCGAGGACCCGGCGGACGATGGTGTCGGTGCCGGGTTCCTTCCAGTCCAGGGTGTCGACGGTCCAGGCGAGCGGCTCCATGCCGAGTTCGGCGCCGATCTCGAAGGAGTGCCGGTTCCATGCCCCGTAGGGCGCGCGGTACCAGAGCGGGGCCGTGCCGAGGGTCCGCTCGACGACCTCGCTCGTCGAGCCGAGCTCGTCGCGGATGCGGGAGGGCCGCAGCTTGGGGATGAGGGGGTGGGACCAGGAGTGGTTGCCGATGACGTGCCCGTCGTCGGCCATCTCCCGCAGCAGGTCCTGGTTCTCGACGGCCATCTCGCCGCAGACGAAGAACATCGCCCGGCAGTCGTACCGGCGCAGGGTCTTGAGGATGCCGGGGGTGTAGCGGGGGTCGGGACCGTCGTCGAAAGTCAGCACCATCGAGCGGCCCGCGCCGGACACGCTGAGGAAGGGACGCTGCCGCACCGGCGGCACCGCGCGCCGGAGGGACGGGGGCGCGTAGGCGGTCATCGGCTGGAGCCGGTACGCGCTGGGGCGCAGCCGGGCGGCCTGGAGCTGCGGGCCCGCGGCGGGGCCCGCTCCGGCGCCTCCTCGCCCCGCCCGCCCCCCGGGCGGGGCGGGGGGCGCGCCACGAGTGGTGCTCGCGGGCGCGGCGAGCCGGTCCACCGCGAGGACCCCGACGGTGGCGGTGGCCCCGAGGGCGGCGGCGAGCCGCAGCACCGCACGCCGCCCGTTGGTCATCTGATCCTTTTTCATGACCAATGGTTCATACGGATGAGGGTCCGCGTGGCTGATCGACACCGGCCGCCCGTCCGAAAACACCCGATGAGCCGATAGCCCCGACGGGTGGTCGTCAGGGGACCGGGGCTACCTGCCCATCACCAGGCCGTCCTGCCCGGCGCCGCGGCTCAGCACCACCTGCCGGATCGTGTCGCGGATGCCGGTGCGGTGCGGGTCGGAGGCGTCGGCGGCGCCGAGGTTGACCACCCGGCCGCGCCCGGTGTCGAACCACTGCGGGACGAACTCGGCCTTGGTCACCTCCCAGCGCCCGCCGGTGGTCCGGGGCGGGGTGAAGGTGAAGCGGCCGATGCTGCCCTGGTTGCCCCGGGGGTCGTAGGCGCCCTGGTGGTTGATCATGTCCCCGGCGATCTGGTCGCCCATCCCGTAGACGACCCAGGTGCCGTTGACCTTCTCGTACGCCTGCGGGACGTGGGCGTGGGTGCCGATGATCAGGTCGATGTCGGGGCGGCCGCCGGACTGCGAGGCGGTGAGGGCGCGGCCGAGGGAGAGCTGCCGCTCGTCGGGTTCGGTCTGCCACTCGGTGCCCCAGTGGACGCTCACCACGACGATGTCGGCGCCGGCCGCGCGGGCGGCGCGGGCGTCCGCGATCACCTTCCGCTCGTCCAGCAGGTTGACGGCCCAGGGCTGCCCCTCGGGCAGGGGGTGACCGTTGGTGTCGTAGGTGTAGGCGAGCTGGGCGACGGTGGCGCCGCCCGCCTTCAGCAGGGTGGGCCGGGCAGCCTCCTCGGCGGTACGGGCCGACCCGGCGTGCCGGACGCCCGCCTTGTCGAGGGCGTCGAGGGTGCGGCCGAGGCCCGCCGCGCCGTCGTCGAGGGTGTGGTTGGAGGCGGTGGAGCAGGAGTCGTACCCGGTGGCCCTGAGCGCGGCGGCGACCTCGGGCGGCGACTTGAAGGCGGGGTAGCCGGTGTAGGGCCCGCCCTCCTTCCCGTAGACGGTCTCCATGTGGCAGATGGCCAGATCCGCCGTGGAGACGACGGACTTCGCCCCGGAGAGCATGGGTGCGAAGTCGTAGCCGTCGCCGCCCGCGTCCTGGGCGGCGCGGCGGATGATCGAGGCGTGCGGGAGGACGTCACCGGAGGCGACGAGGGTGAATCCGGCGGGTGCGGAGGCCCCGCCGGGTGCGGCGGACGGGACGGCGGGCCGCACGTTCCCCGGCCGTCCCGCCGTCGCGTCGGGAGTGGGGGCGCCGCCGGTCGGGCCGCTCCCCCCGGTGCAGCCGGTCGCCACCGCGAGCAGGGCGGCGGCGAGCGCCACCCCCGCGGGCCTGGTGCGTGAGGTCATGACGGCACTCCACCCAATTCGTGTGATGAACATCTGTTCTGACGAATTGATCTCGCGAGAAAGCCTCAGTCAAGGGTCAAGGCCGCATCAGGGCAGGAACCCCGCTGAAACGGACGCAACGCCTCCGGTCGACCGCCGTCCGACCGTTCGCCGTACCATTCGCCGCTCGGTGCGACCGTTCGTCGCACACCGGTGTCCGTTCCCTGTCCCTCGCTGCCCGGATGCGTTCGTATACGCCCCTGACGACGAGCCGCGGGAGAGGCGGGCAGCATGACGA
>NZ_JBHXSA010000021.1:0-2295 GCF_042716475.1 Streptomyces sp. NPDC058671
GCCCGGTTACATTCCGAACCCGGAAGCTAAGCCTTTCAGCGCCGATGGTACTGCAGGGGGGACCCTGTGGGAGAGTAGGACGCCGCCGAACAATTCTTCAGGACCCTTGGTCCCAGCGTTCACGCTGGGACCAAGGGTCCTTTTGTTTTTCGCTTGAATTTTTCCGATGCGCGGCTGAGTGCCGGCTGCGCGAGAATGACTGCAGTACCCGAAGACAGGAGTCACACCGATGTCCACCAACTCTCCCGACGACCGTCCGGAGCGCGAACCGCGTCGCAGGGACGATGCCGGTGGCGACCGAGGCGGCTTCCGTGGGCCGCGTCGTGACGACAACCGCGGTGGCGGTGGCCTCCGCCGCGATGACAGCCGCGGCGGTGGCGACAACCGTGGCGCCGACAACCGAGGCGGTGGTTTCCGCCGTGACGACAACCGGGGGGGTGACTCTCGCGGGGGTGACAGTCGCGGTGGCGGTTTCCGTCGCGATGACAACCGTGGCGGGGACAACCGCGGCGGTGGCTTCCGCCGCGACGACAGCCGCGGCGGTGGTGACAACCGCGGTGGCGGTGGGTTCCGTCGGGACGACAGCCGTGGTGGTGGTGACAACCGCGGTGGCGGTTTCCGCCGTGATGACAACCGTGGCGGGGACAACCGCGGCGGCGACAACCGCGGTGGCGGTTTCCGTCGGGACGACCGTGGTGAGCGGCCTCCGTTCCGTCGGGACGACCGGCCTTCCTTCCCGCCGCGTGACGACCGTCGCGACGACAACCGTGGCGGTGGCTTCCGCCGTGACGACAGCCGTGGTGGTGGGGATAACCGTGGCGGTGGTTTCCGCCGTGACGACAACCGCGGTGGCGACAATCGTGGCGGCGGCTTCCGCCGCGACGACAGCCGCGGCGGTGGCGACAACCGCGGTGGCGGTGGGTTCCGTCGGGACGACAGCCGTGGTGGTGGTGACAACCGTGGTGGCGGTTTCCGCCGCGATGACCGGCGTGATGAGCGTCCTTCGTCGTTCCGTCGGGACGACCGGCCTTCCTTCCCGCCCCGTGACGACCGCCGGGACGACAACCGTGGCGGTGGCTTCCGTCGGGACGACCGGCGTGATGAGCGCCCCTCGTCGTTCCGTCGGGACGACCGTGGCGGCGACAGCCGTGGTGGTGGCTTCCGCCGGGACGACCGGGGTGGCGACCATGGTGGGTTCCGGGGGCGGGACGACCGTGGCGGCGACAGTCGCGGTGGTGGCTTCCGTCGGGACGACCGGGGTGGCGACCATGGTGGGTTCCGGGGGCGGGACGACCGGGGTGGGTATGCCCGTCGTGACGACCGGGAGCGCAGCGATCGCGCGCCGATCAAGCGGCTGCCGATCCCGCCGGAGGTCACCGGTGAGGAGATCGACCCGGACGTTCGCCAGGAGCTCATGAGCCTGCCCAAGGGGCTGGCCGAGGATGTCTCCCGCAACCTCGTCATGGTCGCCCAGCTGATCGACGAGGACCCGGAGGGGGCCTACGGCTACTCCAGGGTCGCCCTGCGGCTCGCCTCCCGTGTCGCCGCGGTGCGCGAGGCCGCCGGCTTCGCCGCCTACGCCACGCAGAAGTACTCCGAGGCGCTGGCCGAGTTCCGGGCCGCCCGCCGGATGAGTGGTGGTGTCGAGCTGTGGCCCGTCATGGCGGACTGCGAGCGCGGTCTCGGCCGTCCCGAGCGGGCGCTGGCCATGGCCGGTGAGGCCGAGGTGCAGAAGCTGGACAAGGCCGGGCAGGTCGAGATGCGGCTCGTCGCCGCGGGAGCCCGCCGGGACCTGGGGCAGCTCGACGCGGCGATCGTGACGCTGCAGAGCCCCGAGCTCGCTTCCAGTGCCGTTCACCCGTGGACCGCGCGCCTGCGCTACGCCTACGCGGACGCGCTGCTCGCCGCCGGCCGTGACGCCGAGGCGCGGGAGTGGTTCGGCAAGGCTCTGGAGGCCGACAAGGACGGGGCCACGGATGCCTCGGACCGGTTGGCCGAGATGGACGGTGTCGAGTTCGTGGACGCGTTCGACGAGTCGGAGGAGTCCGAGGACGAGTCGGACGTCGTCGTCCTCGCCGAGGACGACGACGAGGATGCCGACCTCGACGAGGACGACAGTGACGACAGTGTCGGCGACAAGAGCTGACACGGTTGACGTGTGAGAAGGGGGGGGCCCCCCCGGGGGCGCCCCGCTTAGTTTTGGGGGCCCCCCTACAACCCGAGGGGTAGCCAGGCCACCCCCCGCGCGGGGGGAGGGGCGCAACCGGTGGACAATGGGGGGGTGGTGTAGACCCC
>NZ_JBHXSA010000021.1:2305-30052 GCF_042716475.1 Streptomyces sp. NPDC058671
CGACCCCGACGCGCACCAAAGTGACGACTGGGTCGGCGACAAGCGAGCACACGGTTGCGGTGTTTTACGGGCGCCACCCCCCGGGTGCCGCCCTTCTTCGTTTCCGGGCCCTCAGTCCAGCGCGAGGCTTCGCAGGACCAGGCCCGTCGCGGGCTTCGGGCCGAACGAGGTCGACTTGCGGGGCATCGTGACGCCCTGGCGGGCGAGGTCCCGTACGACCTCCTCGCGGACCGGGTGCATGAGGACCGCCGTACCGCCACGGCGTTCCGCCTGGGCGACCGCGGCCTCCGTGTCGTGGATGTAGCTGATGTCCTCGGCGGCGTCCGGGATGTGCCAGACGTGCTCCAGGAGGGTGGAGTGCAGGACCGTCGCGTCCAGGGTGCGCCAGGCCGGGGGGCGGTCCGCGCGGATCGTGCGGTCGAGGAGTGCGGGGTCCGGCCGGTCGGCGAGGTGGAAGCCGCCGTCACCGGCGAGGAGGAAGGCGTTGCCGTCCGCCCTGGCGGTCGCGAGGGCTTCCAGGGCCGTCGGCAGGGGTCCGTCGATCCGCCGTACCCGGAAATGGCCGTCGAGGGCCGTGAGGGCCTCGGACAGCGGCAGGCGGTTGAGGAGACGGTGGATGGCGCGGACCCGGAGGGGATAGCGCGCGGTGTCGACGAGGAGGACCAGGCCGTAGTTCCACGGGCCGGGGGACCGGTGCTCCTCACGAAGGCGGAGGTACGTCGCCCAGCGGTGGTGGCCGTCGGCGATGAGCGCCTGGTGGCGGGCGAGCTCCCCGGCCACCGCGGCGAGGTCGTCGGGGTCCGTGACCGACCAGAGGCGGTGCCGGAAGCCGTCCTCCGTGGTGGTGGAGAGCAGCGGTTCCCGTCGTACGGTCCGCTCGATGACCGCGTCGGCGCCGCCTTCGTCCCCGCCCACGTACGTGAGGAGCAGGGGCTCCAGGTTGGCGGCCGTGGTCCGCATCAGGGCGGCCCGGTCCTCGACCACGTGCGGCATGACGTCCTCGTGGGGGAGGACGACCCCCTCGGCGGGGGTGGAGAGTTCGAGGGCCCCGATGACGCCGCGCTGGAGGACGCCGTCGCCGTCCTGCTCGTAGACGTAGAGCGCGGGCTCCGGGTCCGGGGCGAGGACCCCGTCCGCGAGCCAGCGGTCGAGGGTGACGGCGGCCTTGCGGTGGCGGGTGCCGGCGGTGATGGCCTGCGGAAGGATCAGGCGGACGATGTTGTGCGGGTCGGCCGACTCCAGATGGAGCAGTCCGTCAGGTCGTACGACGACGTCGTAGGGCGGAGACGTCACCGCGGCGAGGCTGCCGACCCGTTCGGGGACGTAGCGGAGTCCGCGGAACGGGGCCAGGCGCAGCCCGGCGGCGTCGTCGCGGACGTCGGCGGCCGCGTGACCTGAGGTGTTCATCTCGTCATCGTATGTGGGCGGTGGCCATGAGCGATGATCGGGGGAGCGGGGGAATTTCCACCCGGAGATGCGAGGAGTGCGCGGTGACGGTGAGGGACGGCCGGGGACAGCGGAGTGCCGGCAGGAAGAGGCCCGACGGCAGTGCGGTGCCGCTGAGCGAGGCGTACGACACGGCGCTCCTCGACCTGGACGGGGTCGTGTACGCGGGCGGGGAGGCCGTCCCGTACGCGGTGGAGGCGCTCGCGGCGGCACGGGCCGGGGGGATGCACCTGGCGTACGTCACCAACAACGCGCTGCGGACGCCCGGCGGGGTGGCGGAGCACCTCACGGAGCTCGGGGTACCGGCCGAGGCGGGGGACGTGATCACCTCGGCGCAGGCGGTGGCCCGGCTGATCGCGGACGAGGTGCCGCCCGGGGCGCGGGTGCTGGTCGTCGGCGGCGAGGGGCTGCGGGTCGCGCTGCGCGAACGGGGCCTGGTGCCGGTGGAGTCGGCGGACGACGAGCCGGTGGCGGTCGTGCAGGGCTACGGGGGGCCCGAAATGCCGTGGGCGCGGTTCGCGGAGGCGGCGTACGCGGTGGGGCGCGGGGTGCCGTGGTACGCGTCGAACACGGACCTGACGATCCCCGGGGCGCGGGGGATCGGGCCGGGGAACGGGGCGGCCGTCGAGGTCGTACGGATCGCCACGGGCGGCCGGGCGGAGCCGAAGGTCGCGGGGAAGCCGCTGCCGCCGATGCACCGGGAGACGGTGCTGCGGACGGGTGCGCGGCGGCCTCTGGTCGTCGGGGACCGGCTGGACACGGACATCGAGGGCGCGTTCAACGGCGGGGTGGACTCGCTGCTCGTCCTCACCGGGGTGACGGATGTGGCGCAGCTGCTGAGGGCCGTGCCGGAGCACCGGCCGACGTACGTGGACCGGGACCTGCGGGGGCTGCTGGAGGGGCAGCCCGAGGTCGTCGCGGACGCGGAGGGTGGGTTCGCGTGCGGGGACTGGCGGGCGTCGGTGAGCGGGGGCGCGCTGGTGCTCGACGGGCCGGACGGTGGTGCCGAGAGGCCCATGGACGCGGTGCGGGCCCTGTGCGGGGCCGCCTGGTCGGCGGCCGACGCCGACGGTGGCGCACCGGACGCGGAGAAGGCCCTCGGACGGCTGGAGATGTGAAATTGGGTAGGCTTACCTAACTTCATCGGGGTTGCGGGCACAGGAGCGCGGGCATGGACGGTCGACAGCAGCGGTTGAGCGCGGAATCGGTCACCCTGGCGTACGAGCAGCGGGTCATCGCCCGCGGGCTGTCCGTCGAGATCCCCGACAACTCCTTCACCGTCATCGTCGGGCCCAACGCCTGTGGCAAGTCCACCCTGCTCCGCGCCCTCTCCCGGATGCTGAAGCCCAGCGAGGGGCGCGTCCTGCTCGACGGGCAGTCGATCCACGCCCTGCCCGCCAAGAAGGTCGCCAAGACCCTCGGTCTGCTGCCGCAGACCTCCGTCGCGCCCGACGGCATCACCGTCGCCGACCTGGTCGCCAGGGGCCGTTACCCGCACCAGGGCCTGCTGCGTCAGTGGTCGCCGGAGGACGAGCGGGTCACGCGGGAGTCCATGGAGGCGACCGGCGTCGCGGAGCTGGCCGAGCGGTACGTGGACGAGCTCTCCGGCGGCCAGCGCCAGCGCGTGTGGATCGCGATGGCGCTCGCCCAGCAGACCCCGCTGCTGCTGCTCGACGAGCCGACGACGTACCTCGACATCCAGCACCAGATCGACGTCCTCGACCTCTGCGCGGAGCTGCACGAGAACCAGGGCCGGACGCTCGTCGCCGTGCTGCACGACCTCAACCACGCGGCCCGGTACGCGACCCACCTCATCGCCGTCCGTGACGGCGAGGTGGTCGCCGAGGGCGCCCCGTCCGAGGTCGTGACCGCCGAGCTGGTGGAGCGGGTCTTCGGGCTGCGCTGCCAGGTCATCGACGACCCGGAGACGGGGACGCCGCTGGTCGTACCGGCCGGGCGCAGGGCCCGCGTCCCGCGGCCCGTGGCGTCCCCGGAACCCGCGCTACAGAAGTGAGCGGAGCCGCAGCAGGTCGCGGAGACCGGCCTCCAGCCTGACCCGGCCCGAGGCCCAGGCCTTCGCGAAGTTCAGGCCGCCGTCCACCATCGCCAGCAGGTCGTCGCCGGTCATCGCCAGCCGGATCTGCGCCTTGGCGGGCGGCGGGCCCGCGACCGTGTCCTCGACCCGGATGCGGCCGTCCGCGAGACGGCCCGTGAACGTGGTGTCCAGGTCCGTGACGTGGCAGCTCAGGGTGCGGTCGAGCGCGGCCGCGCCGCGCAGGTCGCCCTCCGACCGTGCGAGGTTGTCCGAGAGTGTGTCCAGTGCCCTGCGGCACTCCGTGATCGTCGCCATCGCCGTCGACCGTACCCCAGGCGTTCGCGGTAGCGTCGGGCCCATGAACGACGCGACGCCCGAACCGGAGCCCGCGGGCGCGGTGGCTCCACTGGACGCCCACGAGCCGGTCGCGCCCGCGCCCCTCGGGGTCCAGCGGGAGGACACCGGGCATGCGGGCGTCGACGCCCACCTGGCGCGTCTCGCCGAGGTGGACCACCTCCCGGCGGACGGACACCTGGAGGTGTACGAGGATGTACACCGTGGACTGCGTGCCGAGCTGACCTCGCTCGACGCGCACCCCACCCCGCGTCCGTACGAAAACAGGAGCTGAACCCACCGTGGCAGGAGTGGCACGCCGCCGTCTCGACGCCGAGCTGGTCCGGCGCAAGCTCGCGCGCTCGCGCGAGCACGCCAGCCAGCTGATCGCCGCGGGCCGGGTGACCGTCGGCAAGACCGTCGCCACCAAGCCCGCCACCCAGGTCGAGACCGCGGCGGCCATCGTCGTCGTCCAGGACGACTCCGACCCCGACTACGTCTCGCGCGGCGGCCACAAGCTCGCCGGGGCCCTCGCCGCCTTCCTCCCCCAGGGGCTGGAGGTCGAGGGCCGGCGTGCCCTGGACGCCGGAGCCTCCACCGGCGGCTTCACCGACGTCCTGCTGCGCGCGGGCGCCACCCATGTCGTCGCCGTCGACGTCGGCTACGGCCAGCTCGCCTGGTCGCTGCAGAGCGACGAACGCGTGACCGTGAAGGACCGCACGAACGTACGCGAGTTGACGCTCGACGCCCTCGACGGGGTCCCCGTCGACCTCGTCGTCGGCGACCTCTCCTTCATCCCGCTCGGGCTCGTCCTGCCCGCCCTCGCGGCCTGCACCGGGCCCGGCGCCGACCTCGTCCTCATGGTCAAGCCGCAGTTCGAGGTGGGCAAGGAGCGGCTCGGTACCGGCGGCGTCGTCCGGAGCGCCGAACTCCGCGCGGACGCCGTGAAGAACGTGGCCCGCAGGGCCGCCGAACTCGGGCTGGGTGTCCTGGGCGTCACCGCCAGCCCGCTGCCCGGACCCTCGGGCAACGTCGAGTACTTTCTGTGGCTGCGGGCAGGCGCGCCCGCGCTGGATCCGGCGGACGTCGACCGCGCCGTGGCGGAAGGACCTCGTTGACCTCAACGGCAGCAGCACCAGAGACCGCACCACGTACCGTCTTCCTGCTCGCGCACACCGGCCGGCCGGCCGCCGTCCGCAGCGCCGAACTGGTCGTCCTCGGCCTCCTGCGCAGCGGCATCGGCGTCCGGGTCCTGGAGGCCGAGGCCGCGGACCTGCCGCTGCCGCCGTCCGTCGAGAGGGTGCCGGAGGCCTGCTCCGACGCGCTCGACGGCTGTGAACTCCTCGTCGTCCTCGGCGGCGACGGCACCCTGCTGCGCGGCGCCGAGTTCTCCCGCGCCTCCGGCGTCCCGATGCTCGGCGTCAACCTGGGCCGCGTCGGCTTCCTCGCCGAGGCCGAGCGCGACGACCTCGACAAGGTCGTCGACCGGGTCGTGACGAGGGCGTACGAGGTGGAGGAGCGGATGACCCTCGACGTCGTCGTGTACGAGAACGGCGACGTCCTGTACCGCGACTGGGCGCTCAACGAGGCGGCCGTGCAGAAGGTGTCCCCGGAGCGGATGCTGGAGGTCGTCCTCGCGATCGACGGGCGCCCGGTGACCGGCTTCGGCTGCGACGGGGTGATCTGCGCGACACCGACGGGATCCACCGCGTACGCCTTCTCGGCCGGAGGACCGGTCGTCTGGCCGGAGGTGGAGGCGCTGCTCATGGTCCCGATCGGGGCCCACGCCCTCTTCGCCAAGCCGCTGATCACCACGCCCGAGTCGGTGCTCGCCGTCGAGGTCGAGCCGCACACCCCGCACGGCGTGCTGTGGTGCGACGGGCGGCGGACGGTGGAACTCCCGGCGGGGGCGCGGGTCGAGGTGCGGCGGGGCGCCGTACCGGTCCGGCTCGCCCGGCTCCACCACGCCTCCTTCACGGACCGGCTCGTCGCCAAGTTCGCCCTTCCCGTCTCCGGCTGGCGCGGCGCGCCCCACTGATCCCGCCGGGGTCCGTCGGCAACGAGCGGCGCGCCCGGGAGTCACGGGACGGGGGCGATGTCGCGTCGCGGCAGGGAAACCTCGTATGGTCTGGGGCGTGCTGGAGGAGATGCGGATACGGTCGCTCGGGGTCATCGACGACGCGGTGGTCGAGCTGTCGCCCGGCTTCACCGCGGTGACCGGTGAGACCGGCGCGGGCAAGACGATGGTGGTGACCAGCCTCGGGCTGCTGCTCGGTGGACGGGCCGACGCGGCCCTGGTGCGGATCGGCGCGGCCTCGGCCGTCGTCGAGGGACGGATCAGCGTGCCCCCGGGCTCGCCCGCCGCCGTACGCGCCGAGGAGGCCGGGGCGGAGCTCGACGAAGGTGTCCTGCTCGTCAGCCGGACGCTCTCGGCCGAGGGACGCTCGCGGGCCCACCTCGGCGGGCGTTCCGTGCCCGTGGGGCTGCTCGCCGAACTCGCCGACGAACTCGTCGCCGTCCACGGCCAGACCGACCAGCAGGGCCTGCTGAAGCCCGCCCGGCAACGCGGCGCGCTCGACCGGTACGCGGGTGACGCCGTCTCCGGACCGCTCGCCGCCTACACCGAGGCGTACCGGCGGCTGCGCGCCGTCACCGGCGAGCTGGACGAGATCACCACCCGGGCCAGGGAGCGCGCCCAGGAGGCCGATCTGCTGCGCTTCGGGCTCGGAGAGATCGAGGCCGTCGCCCCGCGCGCCGGGGAGGACACCGAACTCGCCGCCGAGGCGGAGCGGCTCGGGCACGCCGAGGCCCTCGCCTCCGCCGCCGCCCTCGCCCACGCCGCCCTCGCGGGCGTACCCGAGGACCCCGAGTCCGTCGACGCCACGACCCTGGTCGCGGGCGCGGGCCGGGCCCTGGAAGCCGTTCGCTCGCACGATCCGGCGCTCGCGGCCCTCGCCGACCGGATGGGGGAGATCTCCATCCTGCTCGGTGACGTGGCCACCGAGCTCGCCGGATACGCCGACGACCTCGACGCCGACCCGCTGCGCCTCGCCGCCGTCGAGGAACGGCGGGCGGCGCTCACCCAGCTCACCCGCAAGTACGGCGAGGACATCGCGGCCGTCCTCGCCTGGGCCGAGGAGAGTGCCGGCCGGCTCGGGGAGCTGGACGGCGACGACGACCGCCTCGAGGAACTCACCGCCGAGCGGGACCGGCTGCGCGACGAGCTCTCGGTGCTCGCACAGCGGCTCACCGACGCCCGTACGGAAGCGGCCGACCGGTTCGCCGACGCGGTCACGGCCGAACTCGCCTCCCTCGCCATGCCCCACGCGCGCGTGTCCTTCGACATCCGCCAGACCGAGGACGCCGAGGGCGTCGAGGTCGGCGGTCGCCGGGTCGCGTACGGCTCGTCCGGCGCCGACGAGGTCGAACTGCTGCTCGCCCCGCACCCCGGCGCCCCGCCGCGGCCCATCGCCAAGGGTGCCTCCGGTGGTGAGCTGTCCCGGGTGATGCTCGCGGTCGAGGTCGTCTTCGCCGGGGTGGACCCGGTGCCGACGTACCTCTTCGACGAGGTCGACGCCGGTGTGGGCGGGAAGGCGGCCGTCGAGATCGGCCGCCGCCTCGCGAAGCTCGCCAGGACCGCACAGGTCGTGGTCGTCACCCACCTCCCCCAGGTCGCGGCCTTCGCCGACCGGCAGCTGCTCGTCGAGAAGACCCACGACGGCTCCGTGACCCGGTCGGGCGTCACCGTCCTCGAGGGCGAGGAGCGGGTGCGGGAGCTGTCCCGGATGCTCGCGGGCCAGGAGGACTCGGAGACGGCGCGGGCCCACGCCGAGGAGCTGCTGGCGACGGCGCGGGCGGACGCGTGAGGCACCGCGACGCCCTCGGGACCGCCACCGGGTGAGCCGGGGCGGGTGCGAGCCGCTGCGGCGTCCCCCGTGGCACCCGGTGGACCCGGACCGACCACGCCGGGACGGCTCGGGGCGGCCGCGCTGATCGCCGTCACCTGGGGGGCGCGGCCGGGCTAGCGCGGGGGAGCGCGAGGCCTGGCTCGCGCGCTCACCCGAGTGAGTGAACCCGGGGGGTGAGTCCCGGAGGCGTCCGCCTCCCGTACAGGGGAACGACGCCATTTCGGTGCCGGAACGTGCGTACGGTCGGCGGTACGGGCTGGCATCCTTGGGCGCGTGACACAGCTCCGTACGGTCCAGGTGTTGGGCGGCGGCAGCGCGGGCAGCAGCGCTCACGTCCGATCACTCGCCTCGGGGCTGGTGGCGAGGGGCGTGCGGGTGACCGTGTGCGCCCCCGCCCACCTCGACCGCGTCTACGACTATCAGGGGGTCGGCGCCCATTTCGTGCCGCTCCCGCGCCCGGGTGACCCCGCCACGGTCACCGCGCTCCGCAACGCCTGCGTCGGCGCCGACGTCGTCCACGCGCACGGCTTGGCGGCGTCCGTGCGGGCCGCGCTCGCGCTGTCAGGCGGCGGCGGTGGGGGCGCGGGCGCCGCTCGTGCGCCGCTGGTGACGACCTGGGACAGCCGGATCCACGTCGACGGGGCGCGCGGCGGGATGCTGCGGCTCCTGGAGCGAAGGACCGTACGGGCCGCGGCCGTCGTCCTCGCCACCTCCTCCGAGCTCGTCGACCGGGCCCGGCGGCGCGGCGCCCGCGACGCCCGGCTCGCACCCGTCACCGTGCCGGCCGCGCGGGGGCCCGTCTGCCTCCACGACGGCAAGGCCCGCGCCGAACTGGGCGCCGTCGACCGGCCGTTGCTGATGGCCGTCGGGGCGCTCGAACGGGGCCGGGGCTACCGCACGCTGCTCGACGCGGCCCGGGAGTGGCGGGAGCTCGACCCGCAGCCGCTCCTCGTGATCGCGGGCGAGGGACGCGAACGGGCCGCCCTGCAGCGGCGGATCGCGGCGGAGGACCTGCCGGTGCGGCTGATCGGGCGGCGCGAGGACGTCGCGGAGCTGCTCGCCGCGGCGGACGTCGCCGTCCTTCCGTCCCGGTGGGAAGCACGGTCGCTGCTCGCGCAGGAGGCGCTGCGGCTCGGGGTGCCGCTCGTCGCCACCGCGGTCGGAGGAGTGCCGGAACTCGTCGGAGACGCGGCGGAGTTGGTGCCCTACGGGGACGCGGGGGCGCTCGCGCGGGCGGTGCGGGGGCTGCTCGAGGACGTGGACCGGCGGATGGACCTGGCGGCGGCGGGGCGGGTGCAGGCGGGGTCGTGGCCCACGGAGGACGAGACGGTGGCGCACGTGTTGAGCGTGTACGACGAGTTGGTGGGGCGCTGACGCCCCACCGAATCGCCGTCGGTGGCGTCACGCCGTGTGGCGGCGGGCTCTCAGGGCCAGCGAGAGGGCCAGGACCGTCTGGGGGTCGTCCAGGTCCGTGCCGAGGAGCTCGGAGATGCGGGCCAGGCGGTTGTAGAGGGTCTGGCGGTTGAGGTGGAGTTCCCTGGCCGTCTCCGCCTTGCGGCCCGCGTGCGCCAGATACGTCTCCAGCGTCGGCAGCAGCGGGGGCCGGGACGTGCGGTCGTGGTCCCGCAGGGGCCCGATCGCGCGGTCCACGAACGCCGCGAGGACCGTGTCCCCGTGGAAGTGCAGCCGCCACAGGAGGAGGTCGATGTCCAGGCGCCGGGCGTCGTACCAGGGGCGGTCCGACAGGCCCTGTGCCGCCGTCGCCGTCTCCGCGGCGTGCCGCAGGCCCGCCGATGCCGCCGCCCAGCTTCCGGCGACGCCCACCACGACGACCGGTGGGTGCACCCCGGCGCGTTCCAGGCCGGCCCGCTCCACGCCCGCTCGCAGCGCCGCCGCGACCCGGTCCGCCACCGCCGTGCGCTCCGACTCCGAGCGCAGGCCGAGGAGCAGCGGCACCCGGCCCTCCACCGGGCGGACGCCCAGGAGGACCGGGACGCCGACCGCGGCCAGCTCCTCCAGGACCGCTCGGGCCAGGAGCGCCCAGTTGCCCGAGGGGGAGAGCTCCGCGGCCAGCCGCATCACCACCGGCAGCAGCGGGCCGTCGCCCGGCTTGAAGCCGAGGACCCGGGCCTGCGCCGGGGCGTCCTCGGCCGTGATCCGGCCCTCGGCCAGGTCGGTGAGGAAGTCGCCCCGTCCGCGCGCGGCCAGCTCCTCCTCCTGCCGCGCCTGCATGAGGACGACCGCGAGGAGGCCGGCCGCGCGCTCGGCCGCCATCCGGTGCACGGGAGAGAGGGGGCCGGAGACCGACAGGAGGACGAGGCGGGCCCGTACCGACCCCGTGCCGGGCCCGCCGCCGGGCACGTCGACCAGGACGGTGCCGGTGGGCGGGCCGGATTCGCGGGCGGCCCGCTGGCCGCGCAGCCCGTCCCACACCTGGAGCGGGTCGGCGGGCGCCGACTCGGTGCCGGCCGCGTAGAGCAGTTGTCCGTCGGCGGTCTCCAGGAAGACCGGGTTGGCGGCGAAGTCGGAGAGGACGCGCAGCACCTGCGGGACCCCGCCGCCGCCGAGCAGCGCCTCCGTGCACTGCCGGTGGACCTCCTCGGCCTGCCGCTGGAGCGCGTAGTGGCCGTTGACGATCTCGGTGTGGATCTCCTCCGTGACGGCCACGAACGGCACCTCGCGGTGCAGCTGCACCAGCGGCAGCCCGGCAGCCCGCGCGGTCTCGACTATCGTCGCCGGGAGCCGTGCGAAGCGCGGGCCCAGTTCGACGACGAGCGCCGCGATGCCCCGGTCCGCGAGACGGCGGACGAAGGCGCGTTGTTCGGCCGGGCGGGTGCCCAGACCGAGGCCCGTCGTGAGCAGCAGCTCGCCGCCCTTGAGCAGCGACGCCATGTTCGGCACTTCGCCCGCGTGCACCCAGCGCACCGTGCGGTGCAGCCGGTCGGCGCCGGCGACGACCTCCGGGAGCCCGCCGCGCAGCCCAGGGAGCTCGAGTGCCCGCTGCACGGTGATCCCGCCCTGATTGTCCATGGGGCCGGACGCTACCCGCGTCGGTGTTTCCGCGACATCACCCCACGGTCACGGCAGCGGACACGTCGTACTGCGGGGCGACAACTCGTCGTGTGCTGGCCTGAATTGTGCGACCCCCTGTCGATTGTGGCCTGCGTCACTCGCGAGGATGCTCTCGCGCCATGGCAGAGAACTCCACCCCAGAGGTCCACCGGCTGAAGGCCGATTCGGTCGGGCTCGTCGGCGTCGTCTTCATGGCCGTGGCCACCGCGGCCCCGATCACGGCGATGACCGGCAACCTCCCCATCGCCGTCGGATTCGGCAACGGCACCGGCGCACCCGCCGGCTATCTCTTCGCGACGCTCGTCCTGACGGTCTTCTCCGTCGGCTACGTCGCCATGGCCAAGCGGATCACGGCCGCCGGCGCCTTCTACGGCTACATCTCGCACGGTCTCGGCCGGATCGCCGGCATGGCGTCCGGCATGCTCGCGGTCCTCGCGTACGTCGTCTTCGAGGCCTCCATCGTCGGCGTCTTCGCCTACTTCGCCAAGACGACGGTCGCCGACCAGCTCGGCGTCGACGTGCCATGGATCCTCTACGCGGCCGTCATGCTCGCCGTGACGGCCGTCCTGTCGTACTTCGACATCAACCTGACCGCGAAGGCGCTCGGGGTGATGCTCGTGGCCGAGATCGCGGTCCTCTTCGCGGTCGCCACCGCCGTCCTGATCGCGGGCGGCGGCCCCGAGGGCATACCGGTCGAGCCGATCAACCCGGTGAACGCCTTCACCGGCTCCTCCGCGGGCCTCGGACTCTTCTTCGCCTTCTGGTCCTGGGTCGGCTTCGAGTCGACCGCCATGTACGGGGAGGAGTCGCGCAACCCCAAGAAGGTCATCCCGCGCGCCACCCTGATCTCCGTCATCGGCGTCGGCCTCTTCTACATCTACGTGTCGTGGATGACGATCGCCGGCAACGGTCTCGCCCGATCGGTGAAGCTGTCCGCCTCCGCCTCACCCCTCGACCTGTTCTTCGCTCCCACCCAGAGCTTCATCGGCGCCTGGGCCGTCGACGCCTTCCAGTGGCTGCTGCTCACCGGCTCCTTCGCCTGCGGGATGGCCTTCCACCAGTGCGCCTCGCGCTATCTGTACGCCATCGGCCGCGAGGGCTTTCTCCACCCGGCGCTCGGCCGGACGCACGCCAGGCACGGCTCGCCGTACATCGCCTCGTACGTGCAGAGCGCGATCGCCGTGGGCCTCGTCGCCGCCTTCTGGCTCACCGGCCAGGACCCGTACATCCACCTCTACACCCTGCTCGCGATCCTCGGCACGATGGCGATCCTCATCGTCCAGACCCTCTGCTCCTTCGCGGTCATCGGCTACTTCCGCAAGAACCACCCCGAGGACCGGCACTGGTTCACGACGCTGACCGCTCCCCTCCTCGGCGGCATCGGCATGATCGCCGTCGTCGTCCTGCTGATCGTCAACCTGGAGACCGCGGCCGGTCTCGCGGCCGACTCCCTCTTCTTCGAGGCGATCCCCTGGATCGTCGGTCTGGTCTTCTTCGGCGGCCTCGGCCTCGGCTTCCACCTCAGGGCCAAGCGGCCCGAGCGGTACGAGATCATCGGCCGGATCGTCCTGGAGGACGCCACCGAGCGCGTCGACGAACCCCGTACGGAACCCGCCCCCGCCCCCGTCTCCCAGCGCTGAATCCCCCTCTTCCTCCAGGAGCGCCCCATGGCACGCACCAACCCGATGCACCTCCTGAAGCACCTCGCCGCCGAGCACGCCGACGCCCGACGGCTGAACGTCCCCGTCGACGAGCTCAGAGGCCTGAGAGCCGACGCCCCCGGACGCCGGACCCTCCTCAAGTACGCCGCCGCGGCCGGTGTCGCCGTCGGTGTGGGCGCGGGCACCACCGTCCCCGCCCGCGCGGCCGTTCCCGACCCGCCCGTCCGGAGCACCGCCCGGGTCGCCGTCGTCGGCGCCGGGATCTCCGGCCTCACCGCCGCCCTCACCCTCCAGGACGCCGGACTCAGCCCTGTGCTCTACGAGGCCGAACCGTCCAGGGTCGGCGGCCGCATGTGGACGCAGCGCGCCCACTGGGCGTACGGGCAGACCTCCGAGATCGGCGGCGAGCTGATCGACACCAGCCACAAGAAGATCCTGGAACTCTGCCGCCGCTTCGGCCTCGCCGTCGAGGACTTCCTCGGCGGCGGCCCCAACGGGGCCGAGGAGGTCCTCTGGTTCGACGGCGCCTACTACCCGCGCCACCAGGCCGACGAGGACTTCAAGGCGGTCTACCAGGCCCTGCGCCGCGACCTCTCCGAGGCGGGGGAGGTCCTCTGGAACCAGACCACCCCCACCGGCACCGCACTCGACAACATGTCGGTGTACGAGTGGATCGAGACCCGGGTCCCCGGCGGTCACGCCTCCCCCCTCGGCCAGTTCATCGACGTCGCCTACAACGTCGAGTACGGCGCCGACACCACCGAACAGTCCTCGCTCGCCCTCGTCCTGCTCATGGGCTACCAGACCAATCCCGGCAACTTCAACGTCTGGGGCCTGTCCAACGAGCGCTACCACATCGTCGGCGGCAACGACCGGCTCCCGAACGCCATCGCCGGGGCGCTCGCCCCCGGCACCCTGCGCCGGGGCTGGTACCTGACCGCCGTACGGGCCAACGCGGACGGCACCCAGACGCTGACCTTCACCGAGGCCGGCGCCACCAGGACCGTCACCGCCGACCACACGGTCCTCTGCCTCCCACTGCCGATCCTCAAGCAGCTCGACCTGTCCCTCGCGGGCTTCGACCCGCTCATGCGGAACCTGCTGAGGGACGCGCGGATGGGTCACTGCACCAAGCTCAACATGCAGTTCGGCACCCGGCCCTGGCGGGGCACGGGCGCCTGGCCCGGAGTCTCCGCCGGCGACTGCTTCACCGACACGGAGGTCCAGCAGACCTGGGACACCACCAAGATCCAGGGCGGCACCGGCGGCATCCTCATCCAGTACGGCGGCGGCAGCCGGGCCCGGGCCCTGAACCCGGCCGGACCGTTCTCCACCGAGACCGACCCGTACGTGCGGAGCCTCGTCACCCGCTACCTGGCGGGCATCGACGCCTTCTTCCCCGGCACCTCCCGGGCGTACACGGGCCGCGCCCAGCTGTCGGCCTGGCACAAGAACCCGTACGCCCTCGGCGCGTACTCCTGCTGGCCCGTCGGCTACCTCCACAGGTACGCCGGCTACGAGGGCACCGCCCAGGGCAACGTCCACATCGGCGGCGAGCACTGCTCGTACGACTTCCAGGGCTTCATGGAAGGCGGGGCGACCGAGGGCGAGCGGGCCGCGCGGGAGGTGATCGACGCGCTGAGGTGACCCTCGGGCGGCCGATGCGTCCGCTCGCCGGGGGAGGGGCCTTCACGATTCCCTCTGTCGGCGGGCGGGCGTCCCGCAGGTCGGTTACGCGGCGGTCGGGTACGCGGCACTCACCGGCCTCGACCACTCGTCGCCCTCGTGGACGTACGTGTCCCAGGCCGCCCGATCGTGGGCAGCCGGGTCGACGCCGGTGTCCCGCACGGCCGCCTCCCTGCTCCAGCCGAGCGGGCCGCCTCAGCCTCCGTACGCCCCGCTCGCCGTCAGCCGCAGCGCCGTGTCGATCAGCGGCACGTGGCTGAAGGCCTGCGGGAAGTTGCCGACCTGCCGCTGGAGCCTCGGGTCCCACTCCTCGGCGAGCAGACCCAGGTCGTTGCGGAGCCCGAGCAGCTTCTCGAAGAGGGTGCGGGCCTCGTCCACCCTGCCGATCATCGCCAGGTCGTCCGCCAGCCAGAAGGAGCACGCGAGGAACGCGCCCTCGTCACCCTCCAGGCCGTCGACCCCGGCCTCCTCGCCGGCCGTGGGGTAGCGCAGGACGAACCCGTCCTCGGTGGACAGCTCCCGCTGGATCGCCTCGATCGTGCCGATGACCCGCTTGTCGTCCGGCGGGAGGAAGCCCATCTGCGGGATCAGCAGCAGCGAGGCGTCCAGCTCCTTGGAGCCGTACGACTGCGTGAAGGTGTTCCGCTCCTGGTCGTAGCCCTTCTCGCAGACGTCCCGGTGGATCTCGTCGCGCAGCGCGTGCCAGCGTTCCAGGGGTCCGTCGGCGTCGCCGGACTCGATGAGCTTGATCGTGCGGTCGACGGCCACCCAGGCCATCACCTTCGAGTGGACGAAGTGGCGGCGCGGGCCGCGCACCTCCCAGATGCCCTCGTCGGGCTGGTTCCAGTGCTTCTCCAGGTAGTTGATCAGCTTGATCTGGAGGAGCGAGGCGTAGTCGTTGCGGGAGAGCCCCGTCATGTGCGCGAGGTGGAGGGCCTCGGTGACCTCGCCGTAGACGTCCAGCTGGAGCTGGTTGGCGGCGCCGTTGCCGACGCGGACCGGGCCGGAGTTCTCGTACCCCGGCAGCCAGTCGAGCTCCGCCTCGCCGAGCTCCCGCTCGCCCGCGATGCCGTACATGATCTGGAGGTTCTCCGGGTCGCCGGCGACCGCCCGGAGCAGCCAGTCCCGCCAGGCACGGGCCTCCTCGCGGTAGCCGGTGCGCAGCATCGACGAGAGGGTGATCGCCGCGTCCCGCAGCCAGGTGTAGCGGTAGTCCCAGTTGCGGACGCCGCCGATCTCCTCGGGCAGCGAGGTGGTCGGCGCGGCCACGATCCCGCCGGTCGGCGCGTACGTCAGCGCCTTCAGGGTGATCAGGGAACGGATCACCGCCTCCCGGTAGGGGCCGTGGTACGTGCAGTGATCGACCCACTCGCGCCAGAAATCGGCGGTCGCCTCCAGGGAGCCCTCGGGGTCGGGCAGCGCCGGCGGCTCGCGGTGGGAGGGCTGCCAGGAGATCGTGAACGTGATCCGGTCGCCGGGATTGACGGTGAACTCGGAGTACGTCGTCAGGTCCTTGCCGTGGGTCTCGGCGTCCGCGTCCAGCCACACCGAGTCGGGTCCCGCGACGGCGACCGTGCGGTCGCCGACCTTGTGGACCCACGGCACGATCCGGCCGTAGCTGAACCGCATCCGCAGCGCCGAGCGCATCCGCACCCGGCCGGAGACGCCCTCCACGATCCGGATGAGCTGCGGCGCGCCGTCACGCGGGGGCATGAAGTCCGTCACCCGGACCGTTCCGCGCGGGGTGTCCCACTCGGACTCCAGGATGAGCGAGTCGCCGAGGTAGCGACGCCGGTCGGCCGCGGGCGGTTCGGCGTCGGCGGGCCCGGCGGGGCCCACCCGCCAGAATCCGTGTTCCTCGGTGCCGAGCAGTCCGGCGAAGATCGCGTGCGAGTCGAAGCGGGGGAGACAGAGCCAGTCGACGCTGCCGTCGCGGCAGACCAGCGCGGCGGTCTGCATGTCTCCGATGAGTGCGTAATCCTCGATGCGCCCGGCCACGTGCTTATCTCCAGTCGAACGGCCACGTCCGCCCCGCGGGGCGCTTGCTCAGATGCCCGGCCGTGTTTCAGCCGGGTCTGCGTGTGTCAGCGGTCAAGGGGTCTTCGACGAGCTCTTGGTCCGGGTGACGGGCGGGGTGGTGCCGCTGGCCGGCCGGCTCGGCGGGCAATGTCCGAGCAGGATACGTCGCACCCTAGTGACCCGGTGATCACCCCGGTGATGACGCTACTCCGAACGGGTGAATGCGCGCTGCTCCCCGTGCCCCGCTGCCGTGCGTGGTCCGACTTGTCCCTGATCAGAGGGGTCCCCCTTTCCGTCGGGCGGGTTCGTCCCGCCCGCGCGTCGCCGTCCGTGTGCACCCGACTGCCGCGTGTGGCCGGAAGCGGTCTCCCGATGTCGCTGATACCCTGGTACCCCGTGGACCGGTGGGAAACGGCGACAGCCGAGGACCCCGAAACCGCAGCGACGGCACCCCCCGATTCTTCCGGAGGGCACGCCGGTACGCACCTCCAGAACGCGACCACGGGAGCCCCCTCTTGGCGATGCCGCCCAAAACCACGACGACCAAGCACATCTTCGTCACCGGGGGTGTCGCGTCCTCCCTCGGCAAGGGCCTGACCGCCTCCAGCCTGGGTGCGCTCCTCAAGGCCCGGGGCCTGCGGGTCACGATGCAGAAGCTCGACCCGTACCTGAACGTCGACCCCGGCACGATGAACCCGTTCCAGCACGGTGAGGTGTTCGTCACCAACGACGGCGCCGAGACCGACCTGGACATCGGCCACTACGAGCGCTTCCTCGACGTCGACCTCGACGGCTCGGCCAACGTGACCACCGGCCAGGTCTACTCGCAGGTCATCGCCAAGGAGCGGCGCGGCGAGTACCTCGGCGACACCGTGCAGGTCATCCCGCACATCACCAACGAGATCAAGTCCCGGATCCGCCGGATGGCGACCGACGACGTGGACGTCGTCATCACCGAGGTCGGCGGCACGGTCGGCGACATCGAGTCCCTGCCGTTCCTGGAGACCGTCCGCCAGGTCCGCCACGAGGTCGGCCGCGACAACGTCTTCGTCGTGCACATCTCGCTGCTGCCCTACATCGGCCCCTCCGGCGAGCTGAAGACCAAGCCGACCCAGCACTCCGTCGCCGCCCTGCGGAACATCGGTATCCAGCCGGACGCGATCGTGCTGCGGGCCGACCGGGACGTCCCGACCGCCATCAAGCGGAAGATCTCGCTGATGTGCGACGTCGACGAGGCCGCCGTGGTCGCCGCCATCGACGCCAAGTCGATCTACGACATCCCGAAGGTGCTGCACACCGAGGGCCTGGACGCCTACGTCGTCCGCAAGCTCGACCTGCCCTTCCGCGACGTGGACTGGACCGTCTGGGAGGACCTCCTGGACCGTGTCCACAACCCGGAGCACGAGGTCACCGTCGCTCTCGTCGGCAAGTACATCGACCTGCCCGACGCCTACCTCTCGGTCACCGAGGCCATGCGCGCCGGCGGCTTCGCCAACAAGGCCCGCGTCAAGGTGAAGTGGGTCACCTCCGACGAGTGCAAGACCCCGGCCGGCGCCGAGAAGCAGCTCGGCGACGTCGACGCGGTCCTGATCCCGGGCGGCTTCGGCGACCGCGGTGTGAGCGGCAAGGTCGGCGCGATCCAGTACGCCCGCGAGAACAAGGTGCCGCTGCTCGGCATCTGCCTCGGTCTGCAGTGCATCGTCATCGAGGCGGCCCGGAACCTGGCCGGCATCCCCGAGGCCAACTCCACCGAGTTCGACCCGGCCACCGCGCACCCCGTCGTCTCGACGATGGAGGAGCAGCTCGCGTACGTCGAGGGCGCCGGCGACCTCGGAGGAACGATGCGCCTGGGCCTGTACCCGGCGAAGCTCGCCGAGGGCTCGATCGTCCGCGAGGTCTACGACGACCAGCCGTACGTGGACGAGCGTCACCGTCACCGCTACGAGGTGAACAACGCCTACCGCGCGGAGCTGGAGAAGAAGGCCGGTCTGGTCTTCTCCGGCACCTCCCCGGACAACAAGCTCGTCGAGTACGTCGAGTACCCGCGCGAGATCCACCCCTACCTGGTCGCCACCCAGGCGCACCCGGAGCTCCGCTCCCGCCCGACCCGGCCGCACCCGCTGTTCGCGGGCCTGGTCAAGGCGGCCGTGGAGCGCAAGACGGCCAAGTAGTACGGCGCGTTAACGTTGCCGGGGTACGGGTCCCTCATCGGGGCGCGTGCCCCGGCTTTCGTCTGTGGAAGGACGCACATGGAGTTGCAGGACACCCCGGAGGAGTGGCGGGTCGTCGCGACGACGACCCCGTTCCAGGGAAACAAGACGAGTGTCCGCACGGACGACGTGGTCATGCCGGGCGGCACGGTCGCGCGCCGCGACTACCAGGTCCACCCCGGCTCGGTGGCCGTCCTGGCCCTGGACGAGGAGGACCGGGTCCTGCTGCTCAAGCAGTACCGGCACCCGGTGCGGCAGAAGCTCTGGGAGATCCCGGCGGGACTCCTCGACGTGCCCGGCGAGAACCCGCTGCACGCGGCCCAGCGCGAGCTGTACGAGGAGGCGCACGTCAAGGCCGGGGACTGGCGGGTCCTGACCGACGTCTACACCACGCCCGGCGGCTGTGACGAGGCGGTACGGATCTTCCTGGCGCGGGACCTGTCGGAGGCGGAGGGCGAGCGCTTCGAGGTAGCGGAGGAGGAGGCCGACATGGAACTGGCGCGGGTTCCGGTCGCGGACCTCGTGCGCGGGGTCCTCGCCGGCGAGCTGCACAACAACTGCCTGGTGGTGGGGGTGCTGTCGCTCGCGGCCGCCCGGGCGGGGGAGGGCCTCGACGCGCTCCGCCCCGCCGAAGCGCCCTGGCCGGCCCGCCCGTTCGAGGCGTAGCCCCGCCCGGCGGGCCCGGCCCCTCGTCCGGATTCCGGCCCGGCCCGCCCTCGGGGGGACCCATGCCACAGAGGGCGCACTGATGTGACCATCTGTTGATCCGATCGGGGGACGTGCCCGCCCTGCTCCACCGGGTCCGTGCCGTGCCCTGAACTACGCTCGGAAACGCCCGTGCGGAGCCCCCACGGGATCGGCTCGTGCGCAGGTGGACGGGAGCGTGGCCCGTGACGGATCAGGCGGTGGCGACGGCCGGAAGCCGTCAGTTCTTCGGCCGGCAGCGGGAGTTGAAGGCCCTGCGCGCCGACATCGAGCGGACCGGCCTCGACACCCTCACCGGCCGCAAGGCGCCCCGCGCCCGGGTCCTGCTCATCGCGGGCAAACCCGGCTCAGGACGCACCGCGCTCGCCGAGGAACTGGCAGCCGGGCTCGCCGACCGCTACCCCGACGGGCTCTTCCGGGCCCGGCTCACCGAGCCTGACGGCGCACCCGTCCCCACCGCCCGCGTCGCCCGGGAACTCCTCGCCGAACTCGGTGTCCCCGAACCCCCCGGCGCCGCCGAGGACGAGCTGACCGAACTGGTCCGCGGCGCCCTCGCCGAACGCCGGGCCGTCCTGCTCCTCGACGACGCCGTGGACGCCGCACAGGCGGACCCGCTCATCCCCGACAACCCGGACGTCCTGGTGGTGGGCGTCGCGAGGGGACCGCTCACCGGCATCGCCGACGTACGGCCCTGCACGCTCGGCGGGCTCGACCCCAAGTCCGCCATCGAGCTGCTCACCGCCTTCACCGGCTCCGTGCGCGTCACCGTCGATCCCCAGGCCGCCGAGGCCCTCGTCGAGGAGTGCGGCGGACTTCCCGGCGCGGTCGTCCTCGTCGGCGGCTGGCTCTCCACGCACGCCGAGTCCTCCGTCGCCGACCTCGCCAAGCGGCTGCGCGGGCTCGGCGGCGACCCGATCGCCCGGAGCTTCCTGCTCGCCCACGAGGCGCTGCCCGCCACCGCCGCCCGGATACTGCGCTACCTGTCCCTGGCCCCGCTGGGCCGGGCCGACGCCCACACCGCCTCCGCGCTGGCCGGCTGCTCGGTCTCGGCCGCCGCCACCACCCTCGCCGACTTCGCCGCCCTGGGGCTGGTCTCCGCCGGTGAGGACGGACAGTACGAGGTTCCCGGCCACCTCGTGCCCCTGCTGCGCGCGCGCCTCGAGGAGAGCGACCGGCCCGCCGAGGTGCAGCTCGCACGGGCCCGGATGCTGGAGCGGACCGTACGGCTCCTCCAGTCCTGCCGCGCGGTCACCGAACCCGAGGGTTCGTCCGCGCGCAGGAAGCTGGCCGGTCTGCCGCGCGCCCTGCGTTTCCCGAACGAGACCGCCGCGGCCCTCTGGCTGCGCTCCCGGCAGCCCGTCCTGCTCGCCTCCGCCCGGCTCGCCGTCGCCGACGGGGAGCTGGACACCCTGGCACGGCGGCTCGTCGCGTCGCTGGTGAGGGCGCTCACCGCGCACCGGGGCGCCGAGGCGGCCGCGCCCGAGCTGTACGGCCTCCACCAGCTCGTCCTGGACGTGGCCGAGCGGCGAGGGTTGCACCGGGAGCGGGCCGCCGCCCTGCTCAACCTGGCCGATCTCGATGCCAAGACCGGGAGGACGAAGGACGCACTTCTGCGATATCGGTTGGCTTTGGATGCCGGACGCGCAGCAAATGATCCGTACGCGACCGGTCGCGCGATGGAATCCGTAGGTGGCTCGTATCAGGAGCTCGGGGACTGGCAGCGGGCCGGCGACTGGTACGGACGGGCGCTCGCCCAGCGGCTCGCCCGGGACGAGCGCGCCGACCAGGCCCGGCTCTACGGCCGCCTCGGCGCCGTGCAGACCTACGCGGGCCGGTACGGCGAGGCCCTGCGGAACTGGCGGGCCGCCGCCGCGGGCTACCGGCGGCTCGCCGATCTCCCCGGATACGCGCGGGCGTTGAGCGAGGCGGCCCGGGTCCAGGAGTACGCCGGACGGCCCGAGGAGTCGCTGCGGACGTGCGAGGAGGCGGTGGAGTGGGCCCGGCGCGCCCAGGACACCCGGCTCCAGGCCGCGCTGCAGCTGCGGCTCGCCGACACCCTCGACCGGCTCGGGGACCCCGCGGCGGCCAGGCTGCACCGCGCCGCTTCCGACAGACTGCTGGAAACAGCAAGATCCGCCTACGAAATCCGCAGTGGGTCCGTCGAAGATTAGTACTTTGAAAGGCTAGACAGGGAGAACTCCTTCATTAGACTGGGTGCGCCGCGTTCGAACGTGGTCTGCCCCGCTGCGCCGCAGTGCATCCGGGTATGTATCGCAGTGCCCCAGATATCCCCCTGATTCAAGGACCGTGATCGACGATGAAGGTCGGCATCCCCCGCGAGGTCAAGAACAACGAGTTCCGCGTGGCCATCACCCCCGCCGGTGTCCACGAGCTCGTCCGCCACGGCCACCAGGTCTTCATCGAGCAGAACGCCGGTGTCGGCTCCTCGATCACGGACGAGGAGTACGTCGCCGCCGGCGCCGGGATCCTCCCCACGGCCGACGAGGTCTGGGCCACCGCCGACCTGCTGCTCAAGGTCAAGGAGCCGATCGCGGAGGAGTACCACCGCCTCCGCAAGGACCAGACGCTCTTCACCTACCTGCACCTCGCCGCCTCCCGGGAGTGCACGGACGCGCTCCTGGCGTCCGGCACCACCGCCATCGCCTACGAGACCGTCGAGACCGCCGGCCGCGCGCTCCCGCTGCTCGCCCCGATGTCCGAGGTCGCGGGCCGCCTGGCCCCCCAGGTCGGCGCCTACCACCTGATGCGCTCGGCCGGCGGCCGCGGTGTCCTCCCCGGCGGCGTCCCCGGCACCCACGCCGGCAAGGCCGTCGTCATCGGCGGCGGCGTCTCCGGCTGGAACGCCACCCAGATCGCCGTCGGCATGGGCTTCCACGTGACCCTGCTCGACAAGGACATCAACAAGCTCCGCGAGGCCGACAGGATCTTCGGCACCCAGGTGCAGACGATCGTCTCCAACGCCTACGAGCTGGAGAAGGCCGTCGTCGAGGCCGACCTCGTCATCGGCGCCGTCCTCATCCCGGGCGCCAAGGCCCCGAAGCTGGTCACCAACGAGCTCGTCGCCAAGATGAAGCCCGGAAGTGTCCTTGTCGACATCGCCATCGACCAGGGCGGCTGCTTCGAGGACTCGCGCCCGACCACGCACGCCGAGCCGACCTTCCAGGTCCACAACTCGGTCTTCTACTGCGTCGCCAACATGCCGGGCGCCGTCCCGAACACCTCCACCTACGCCCTCACCAACGCCACGCTGCCCTACATCGTGTCGCTGGCGAACAACGGCTGGGTCGAGGCGCTGCGCCGCGACGCCGCGCTGGGTCTGGGTCTCAACACCCATGACGGCAAGGTGGTTTACAAGGAGGTCGCCGAGGCTCACGGTCTCGAGCACGTCGAGCTGAGCAGCCTCCTGGGCTGACCCCCCTCGGCACCGCCGTCAACGCGTGCCGTCAATCCGCGCACCGGCCGGACCTTGTTCGACAAGGTCCGGCCGGACGCGTGTCCGGGCCCGGCGAAACGTTCGGTCAACTCGCCGCGAACGTAATGCTTTAACCGTTTCGCACACCCCTGAAACGTGTGGATGCATGCCTGCGCACCCTTGACAGAGAGGTGTTCGGTTGCCGACACATCGGGCCGGGTCCGGCGGATTGTGTTGCTGCGGACCGGTGACACGCCATAGAGTCGCCAACCGTCGGCATGGTGCCACGCTGACCTATCGATAAATGTTCCTGGTGACATCCAAGGAGGTAAGACGACTTGTGAATGAGTCGACAATTACTCCCGGGAGCGGTGCGCCAGGTGCTCCGATCGGCTCCGTCGCGGTGCGGACCTTCGCGACGCACCAGCCCATGACGACAGCCCACACGATGAAGACGATGGACGGCCTACACGTGAACGCCACGGCCGGCAACGAGATGGGCCGAGAGTCCACCCACTTCGCCGCCTACGACGAGGTGCCCGAGGGGCACTTCTACGACCCCGACGCCGAGTACGAGCCCGACCCGGAGTACGCGGCCACCCTCGCACCCGACGCTGCCCGCCAGCGCCGCGAGCGGATCGGCCCCACCGGACGCCCGCTCCCGTACTTCCCGATCCCGGGTCCGCTGACCGACCACGGACCCGCGAAGATCATCGCGATGTGCAACCAGAAGGGCGGCGTCGGCAAGACCACGTCGACCATCAACCTGGGTGCCGCGCTCGCGGAGTACGGACGACGGGTGCTGCTCGTCGACTTCGACCCGCAGGGAGCCCTGTCGGTCGGTCTCGGCGTGAACCCGATGGAGCTCGACCTCACCGTCTACAACCTGCTCATGGAGCGGGGCATGTCGGCGGACGAGGTGCTCCTCAAGACCGCCGTGCCCAACATGGACCTGCTGCCGAGCAACATCGACCTCTCGGCCGCCGAAGTCCAGCTCGTCAGCGAGGTCGCGCGCGAGTCCACGCTCCAGCGCGCCCTGAAGCCGCTGATGAACGACTACGACTACATCGTGATCGACTGTCAGCCCTCGCTCGGCCTGCTGACCGTGAACGCCCTGACGGCGGCTCACAAGGTCATCGTGCCGCTGGAGTGCGAGTTCTTCGCGCTGCGCGGAGTCGCCCTGCTCACCGAGACCATCGAGAAGGTCCAGGAGCGGCTCAACCCCGAGCTCGAACTCGACGGCATCCTCGCCACGATGTACGACTCGCGGACCGTGCACAGCCGTGAGGTCCTCGCGCGCGTCGTCGAGGCCTTCGACGACCACGTGTACCACACGGTCATCGGGCGGACCGTGCGCTTCCCGGAGACCACCGTCGCCGGTGAGCCCATCACCACGTACGCCTCCAACTCCGTGGGCGCCGCCGCCTACCGCCAGCTCGCCAGGGAGGTGCTCGCCCGGTGTCACGCCGAGTGAGTCTGCCCGGCGCCGACGAACTCTTCCGTACGACCGGGGGGACGGCGCTCCAGGCGTCCGCACCCCGCCGGGCCGTGCCGGCACCGGCCGGCGAGAGCGCCCCGGCGGCCGACGGCTCCGCCTCCGCCGAGCACACGGCGGCGGACTCCGAGACGGCGGAACCGCGGGCCCGGACGGCGGAGCCCGGGAGCGCCGCCTCCCAGGGCGCGCCCACAGCCGCCGTACCCGCCCCGGCGGCGCGGCGGCGCGGTGGCCGCACCCCGAACCGGCGGCCCAGCGGTCGTGAGCGCCACGACGAGAAGATCACGGTCTACGTCTCCGCCGAGGAGCTGATGGACCTGGAGCACGCCCGGCTCGTGCTGCGCGGCGAGCACGGGCTCGCCGTCGACCGGGGCCGGATCGTCCGGGAGGCCGTCGCGGTCGTCCTGGCGGACCTGGAGTCCCGCGGCGACGCGAGCATCCTCGTCCGCCGCCTACGGGGCCGCTGACGGTAGCCTGCGGGCTGCCACGCTCCCCGTTCCCCCTGGACCTCCATGCATCACGTCTCCGACGAAACGTCCCGCCCACCGCGCCGCCGTGTCCTGGGGCGCGGTGGGGGCGGCCCGGAGCCCGTACCGGCTGCGGAACCGGTCCCGGCTGGGGAGCCGGTCCCGGCTGGGGACGCGGGTGGGGCTGCGGAACCGGGCGAGGCCGTGGGGCCGGGCGAGGCTGCGGAACCGGGCGAGGCCGTGGAGCCGGATGCGGCCGGTGAGGCCGGGGACGGGCGGTTCACCGTGCGGCTCTCGAACTTCGAGGGGCCCTTCGATCTGCTGCTCCAGCTGATCACCCGGCACAAGCTCGACGTCACCGAGGTCGCCCTCTCCCGGGTCACCGACGAGTTCATGGCGCACCTGCGGGCCCTCGGGCCCGACGGGGACCTCGACCAGACCACCGAGTTCCTCGTCGTCGCCGCCACCCTGCTCGACCTCAAGGCCGCCCGGCTGCTGCCCGCCGCCGAGGTGGAGGACGAGACGGACCTCGCCCTCCTGGAGGCCCGCGACCTGCTGTTCGCCCGGCTCCTCCAGTACCGGGCCTACAAGCGCATCGCGGCGATCTTCGAGGAGCGCTGGGAGGCGGAGGGCCGCCGTCACCCCCGTACCGTCGGACTCGAACCGCACCACGCCGAGCTGCTTCCCGAGGTCGTCATCTCCATCGGCGCCGAGGGCTTCGCCAGGCTGGCCGTCAAGGCCATGCAGCCGAAGGCCGAGCCCCAGGTGTACGTCGACCACATCCACACCCCGCTCGTCAGCGTCCGCGAGCAGGCCGCCGTGGTCGTCGCGCTGCTGCGGGAGCGCGGGACGGCGCTCTTCCGGGAGCTGATCGAGGACGTGGGGGACGACACCCTCACCGTCGTCGCCCGCTTCCTGGCCCTCCTGGAGCTCTACCGGGAGAAGGCCGTCGCCCTCGACCAGGAGACCGCCCTCGAAGACCTCACGGTCTCCTGGACCGGTGGGGAGGCGGACCCGTCCGGGGCCGTGACAGACGAATTCGACCAGGAGACCGCCGCGTGAGCGACCTCAAGCCCGCCCTCGAAGCCGTCCTCATGGTCGTCGACGAGCCCGCCACCGAGGCCCACCTCGCCAAGGTCCTGGAGCGCACCCCCCGCGAGGTGGCCGACGCCCTGCGCGAGCTGGCCGACGAGTACACCGCGCAGGGCCGCGGTTTCGAGCTGCGCCCGGTGGCCGGGGGCTGGCGGTACTACACCCGCCCGGAGCACGCTCCGGCCGTCGAGGCCTTCGTCCTGGAGGGGCAGCAGGCCCGGCTCACCCAGGCCGCCCTGGAGACGCTCGCGGTCGTCGCGTACCGCCAGCCGGTCAGCCGTTCCCGGGTCTCCGCGGTCCGCGGAGTGAACTGTGACGGCGTGATGCGGACCCTCCTGCAGCGGGGTCTGGTGGAGGAGACGGGCGCGGAACCCGAAACAGGTGCGATCCTGTACAGGACGACGAACTACTTTCTGGAGCGGATGGGCCTGCGCGGCCTGGACGAGCTCCCCGAGCTGGCGCCCTTCCTCCCCGAGGCGGAGGCGGTCGAGCCGGACTCTCTGGAGGGTGTTCCGTCGTTCGATCCGGATGCACCGGATCGTGAGGACGACGACAAGACGGAAGTTTGATGCGAAGCAGCAGCGGCAGGAACAGCAGCGGAAACAACGGCGGGAGCCGTGGTGGCAACAGCGGCGGCCGCGGCGGCAGCAGCGGCGGCGGCCGCGGTGGCAGCGGTGCCGGCGGTGGCGGTGGCTACCGCGGCTCCGGTGGCAGCGGCGGCGGCAGCGGCTCCGGTGGCGGCTACCGGGGCTCCGGTGGCGGCAGCGGCTCCGGCGGCGGTGGCTACCAGGGCGGTGGCGGCTCCGGCGGTGGCGGTGGCTACCGAGGCGGCAGTGGCTCCGGCGGTGGCAGTGGTGGCGGTGGCTACCGAGGCGGCAGTGGCTCCAGCGGTGGCAGTGGTGGCGGCGGTTACCGGGGCGGCAGCGGCTCCGGCTCCGGCGGCGGTGGTGGCTACCGGGGCGGGAGCTCCGGCGGCAGTGGCTCCAGCGGTGCCGGCGGTGGCGGTGGCTACCGCGGTGCCGGTGGCGGCGGTGGCCGTGACGACCAGCGCCCGCGCAGGCCTCGCCCCGAGGAGCGCGCGTACGACGTGAGCCCGCCCGCCGAGGCTCCGAAGAAGGGCCGCGGCTCCGCGGCCCGCGGAGGCGCCAAGGGCGGCCCCAAGGCCCCCCAGGGCACCCCGCCCCGTCGCGGCCCGCACGGGCAGCGGCAGGCACCGGCCCGCTCGCGCGAGCTGGAGGCCAAGATCGAGCAGCGCAACCGCGAGCGGTACGAGGGCCGGCCGGAGATCAAGACCCCGAAGACCTTCCCCGGCGCCGAGCAGGAGGGCGAGCGGCTGCAGAAGGTCCTCGCCCGTGCCGGCATGGGCTCGCGGCGCGCCTGCGAGGAGCTCATCGAGCAGGCCCGCGTCGAGGTCAACGGCGAGATCGTCCTGGAGCAGGGCAAGCGCGTCGACCCGGAGAAGGACGAGATCAAGGTGGACGGCCTGACCGTCGCCACCCAGTCACACCTGTTCTTCGCGCTGAACAAGCCCGCCGGCGTCGTCTCCACCATGGAGGACCCGGACGGCCGTCAGTGCCTCGGTGACTACGTCAACAACCGTGAGACCCGGCTCTTCCACGTGGGCCGGCTCGACACGGAGACCGAGGGCATCATCCTGCTCACCAACCACGGGGAGCTGGCCCACCGCCTCACGCACCCCAAGTACGGCGTCAAGAAGACCTACCTGGCCGCCATCACCGGCCCGCTGCCCCGCGAGGTCGGCAAGCGGCTCAAGGACGGCATCCAGCTGGAGGACGGCTACGCCAAGGCCGACCACTTCCGCGTGGTCGAGCAGACCGGCAAGAACTACCTGGTCGAGGTCACGCTGCACGAGGGCCGCAAGCACATCGTGCGCCGCATGCTGGCCGAGGCGGGCTTCCCGGTCGAGAAGCTGGTCCGGACCGCGTTCGGTCCGATCGCCCTGGGCGACCAGAAGTCGGGCTGGCTGCGCCGCCTCACCAACACGGAGGTCGGCATGCTGATGAAGGAAGTCGGCATGTAGGGGCCCCGCCCCCAGTCGGAGAAGCCCCGGACCGCCCCGCGGGGACGGGGGTCGACGGGGTACGGGCCGGGGCCCGGCGGGTACGGGATACGGGGCCCGTCGTTTTGGCCGGGGCCCAACCCCATTTTAGTAAATGTGAGAAAT
>NZ_JBHXSA010000021.1:30062-45016 GCF_042716475.1 Streptomyces sp. NPDC058671
CGGGGTTGTCGCCCCCCCCACCCAACCCCGGCGGTCGCCATCCTGTTGACGCCCGCCGCCCTCTCGGGGCCCCGCCCCCCGTGGTAACCCCCCTTGCCCCCCCGGCGGTCACGGGCTTCTCCGTGTTCCGGCGCGGTCACGGGCTGCTCCGTCTTCCGGGACCGGTCTTGTGGCCGGGGCCCGACCCGCTTTATAGTCATGGTGACTCTTAAGGAGGCGGGCGTGAGCCTCGCAAGCATTCTCGAACCCCTGCAGCGACCGCTCTTCACCGTTCTCGACACCCCGGTCAGCTGGACCGAGGTCCTCGGATTCGGCAGCGGAGCGCTCTGCGTCTGGCTCGTCGCCCGCCAGCACCTCGCCAACTGGCCCATCGGCATCGCCAACAACCTGTTCTTCGTCCTGCTCTTCACGCAGGCGGGGCTCTACGCCGACGCCGGCCTCCAGATCGTCTTCATCATCCTCGCCGTGTACGGCTGGTGGACCTGGACCCACGGGGGTGGACCAGGCTCCGACGCCCTCCCGGTGCGCCGCACCACGCGCACCGAGTGGACGTGGCTGCTCACGGCGGGGGTGGTGGGGACCCTCGCCCTCACCCTGCTGCTCGACCGCGCCACCGACTCGACCGTCCCCTTCTGGGACGCCCTCACGACCGCGCTGTCCCTCATGGCGACCTACGGCCAGTGCCGCAAGCGCCTGGAGTCCTGGTGGCTGTGGATCGCCGCCGACGTGGTCTACGTGCCGCTGTACGCCCACAAGGAGCTCTACCTGACCTCCCTGCTCTACCTCGGTTTCATGACCCTCTGCGTCCTCGGCCTGCGCGGCTGGACCAGGGACCTCACCGACCGGCGCGAACGCGTCCCGGCGGGGGCGACGGCATGAAGCGCTACGGACACGGCCTGGTCCTCGGCAAGTTCTATCCGCCGCACGCCGGGCACCACTACCTCGTCCGCACCGCCCTGGCCCGCTGCGAGCGCCTCACCGTCCTCGTCTGCGCCTCCTCCGTCGAGTCCGTACCGCTCGACGAGCGCGTCGCCTGGATGCGCGAGATCCACCCCGACGCCCTCGTCGTGGGCGCCGTCGACGACATCCCCGTCGACCTCCACGACCCCGAGGTGTGGGAGGCCCACATGGCGGTCTTCCGGGACGCCGTGCGCGAACCCGTCGACGCCGTCTTCACCTCGGAGCCGTACGGGGAGGAACTCGCCCGCCGCTTCGGGGCCGAGTCCGTCTGCGTCGACCCCGGACGCACCCGATTCCCCGTTTCCGGCACCGCCGTCCGCGCGGACCCCGCCGGCTGCTGGGACTTCCTGGAGGCGCCGGTACGGGCGGCCCTCACCCGGCGGGTCGTCGTCCTCGGCGCCGAGTCCACCGGCACCACCACCATGGCCCTCGCCCTGGCCGACCACTACCGGCGGCGCGGCGGGGTCTGGGCCCGCACCCGGTACGTACCGGAGTACGGCCGCGAGTACAGCGAACTCAAACTCGCCGAACTCCGCGCCGAACGCCCGGACGCGACCTGGGCCGACGTCGCATTCCACTCCGCCGACTTCCCCGTCATCGCCCAGCGCCAGGCCGAACTGGAGGAGGAGGCGGCCCGCGACGGCTCGCCCGTGCTCTTCTGCGACACCGACGCGTTCGCCACCACCATCTGGCACGAGCGGTACATGGGCACCGCCAGCCCCGCCACCGGCGAGATCGCCGCCCTCGGCCGGCAGCACCTCTGGCTGCTCACCGACCACCGGGGCGTCGACTTCGAGGACGACGGACTGCGCGACGGGGAACACCTGCGGCCCTGGATGACCGCCCGGTTCCTCACCCAGCTCGCCCACAGCGGCCGCCGCACCGCCGTCCTCAGCGGACCCCACGAGGAGCGGCTCGCGGCCGCCGTCGCCGCCGTGGACGCGCTGCTCGCGGAGGGCCGGCACCTGGCCGACCCCCTGCCGGAACGCCGATGACCGGCCGCCGGGTGCCCGAGGGGTACGACCCGTACGCCTTCGAGCCGTTCGCCGTCACCGTCGACCTCGCCGTCCTCACCCTCCGCGAGGGGCGGCTCCACGTCCTGCTCGTCGAGCGCGGCCAGGAGCCGTACGCCGGCTCCTGGGCCCTCCCCGGCGGATTCGTCCTCCCGTCCGAGTCCGCCGAGCGGGCCGCCCGCCGCGAACTCGTCGAGGAGACCGGCCTCTCCGAGGCCACCGTCGCCGGGCTCCACCTCGAACAGCTCCGCACCTACAGCGAGCCGGACCGCGACCCGAGGATGCGGGTCGTCTCCGTCGCCTTCACCGCGCTCGTACCCGACCCGCCCGAACCCCGCGGCGGCGGTGACGCGGCACAGGCGCGGTGGCTGCCGTACGACACGGTCGGCGGTCTCGCCTTCGACCACGACCGGATCCTCGCCGACGCCCAGGAACGGGTCGGCGCCAAGCTGGAGTACACCTGCCTCGCGACCGCGTTCTGCCCGCCCGAGTTCACGCTCGGCGAGCTGCGCCAGGTCTACGAGACGGTCTGGGGCGTCGAGCTCGACCGCCCCAACTTCCGGCGCAAGGTCCTCACCACGCCCGGCTTCGTCCAGGCCGTGGAAGGACCTCCGCGCCTCACCGGCGGACGGGGGAAACCGGCCGCTCTCTACCGGGCGGGTGAGGCCACGACCCTCCACCCGCCCCTCCTGCGACCGGAAGGACGATCCGCGTGAACCTCGCACGCACCGCGACCAAGCAGGCCGCGACCGGCTCCCTGATCGGGCTGGCGCTCGGCGACGCGCTGGGCTTCCCGACCGAGTTCAGCGACGTGCCCTCGATCCTCGCCAAGGCCGGACCCTGGCGGGAGATGGCGCTGCCCGTCAGCGGCGGCACGGCGTACGTCACCGACGACACCCAGATGGCCCTCGCCTTCGCCCGGGGCATCCGCACCGCCATGGACCGGGGAGTGCTCGAACCCGAGCGGCTCGCCGGGCCGGTGCGACAGGAGTTCATCGACTGGTACCGCTCCCCGGAGAACAACCGTGCCCCCGGCAACACCTGCCTCACCGCCTGCGAGCTCCTGACGCTCGACGCGCCCTGGCAGGACGCCAGCCAGATCCACTCCAAGGGCTGCGGCGCCAACATGCGGGTCACCCCCGTCGGGCTCGTCCCCGGGCTCAGCGAGGAGCAGCGGGCGGGCGCCGCGCAGCTCCAGTCGGGGCTGACCCACGGTCACCCCACCGCGCTCGCCGCCTCCGACCTCACCGCCCGCGCGGTGTACCTCCTCGCCCAGGGCGTCGACCCGGCCGGCCTGGTCGGACAGCTGCGCTCGTACGCGTACGAGAACCGCGACCGCTACCACGAGCACTGGCTCGGCGACCTATGGACCCGCTCCCAGGACCCGTCCGCCCTCTCCTTCATCCGGCGCGGCTGGGACGAGTGCCTGGCGATCCTGGAACGCCTCGCCGCCGTCCAGCGCACCGCCGACCCGGAGCTCGACCCCTGTACGTACACCGGTGACGGCTGGATCGCGGAGGAGGCCCTCGCGACCGGGCTGCTCTGCTTCCTCCTCTTCCCCGGCGAGCCCCTCACCGCCCTGCGCCGCGCGGCCTGCACCCGAGGCGACTCCGACTCGATCGCCGCCCTCGCGGGCGCCTTCGCCGGAGCCCACCTCGGCGCCGACGCCTGGCCGAAGGAATGGGAGGAGCACGTCGAGTACCGGAGCGACCTGCTGACCCTCGGCGCGCTCTGGGACGCCTGACCCTTGACGACCTCTCCCCGGAGTTCCCTCGGCGCCGGGGCCGAGGCGGTCAGGCGGTGGTGAGTGCCGAGGCGCGGCGGGCGCGGATCAGGAAGTCCTGTACGCGGGCGTGGTCCGGTGCGGGCGGGAGCGGGGTCGTGTCGTGGGCGCGGTCGGCCTCCCCCTGGAGGCGGTCCATCCAGGACTCGACCTCCGCCCAGGTCAGCTCGCCGCGCTTGACCGCGAGGAGCCGGTCGCGGTCCTCGCCGACGTCTATGCGCAGTTCGCCCGAGCGCAGCAGGTCACGGCAGCTGGTCAGGAGTCGCAGCAGATGCATGGCGTGCTTCCAGCGCGGGTGGCCGTACTGGCGGACGTCCGCGTCGAGCTTGCGGCGCTGGCCGTCCGCGTACCGCACGAAGGTCTGGTGGGCCTGGCGGGAGAGGAAGGCCCCGCGCAGCGAGAGCAGCTCGCGGCCGAGGTCGTCGGCGTGCTCGACCAGGGGGGAGTGGAGGCACTCCAGGACGTTCGGGTTGTTGCGCAGGGCCAGCTCGCAGAAGCGTTCCAGCTCCCAGCTGAACTGCTCCTCGGCCGGCCCCTCCACCTGCGCGGGCGGCTTCTCGAAGTGCCAGAACAGCGGCGTCGGGGCGAGATAGACGCCCCGGACGTCCGTGTCGCTGCCCTCGGTCGCGAGGCCGAACGCGCGCGACCCCATGACGCAGGAGTAGATCGTGTGGTCGCGTACCAGCTCGTCCGGAGTCATGCGCGTCAGGCTACGCGAGGGTGATCGCGTCCCCCGAGACGGTGATCTGTTCCGCCGGCAGCGGGCGGGTGGCGGGTCCCTTCGCCACCGAGCCGTCGGCGACACGGAACTTCGAACCGTGGCACGGGCAGTCGATCGTGCCGTCCGCGACCTTGTTCACCGTGCAGCCCTGATGGGTGCAGACCGCGGAGAACGCCTTGAACTCCCCGGCCACCGGCTGCGTGACGACCACCTTCTCCTTGGCGAAGACCATGCCCCCGCCCACCGGGATCTCGGCGGTCCTCGTCAGCGGGGCGGCGGCGGTCGCGGAGGCCTCGGCCGAGGAGGAGGCCGCTGCCGGGGCAGACGCGGTGTCCGGGGCGCCCGGCGTGGCCGTCGCGCTGGTGCTCGTACCACCGTCACCCCCGCCGTCCGAGCCGCAGCCCGTCGTCGTCAGGGCCGCTGCGGCCAGCAGGACGGTACGGCGAGGGGTGGCGCGTGAAGTCATGCCGCCAGCTTGGCCGCGCGGCGCCCCCGGGTCCCGCAACACGCCTGGACCCGGCGTCCGCCTCCCCCGCACGGCGGCCCCGCCCCCACCCCCGCGCCGAGTGGCGGAACACCCCGGCCCGGGTGACATTGAGCCTGTTCCGGGACGGGCCCCGTCTCGGAGGGCGGGCCGCCGCGACGCGGGGCCCCCGGCGCTGACTAGGCTGAACGGAGCACTGACGCAGGCGAAGGAGCACGACGTGGCGGTACGAGCGGTCCGAGGCGCCGTCCAGCTGGAGCGGGACGAGGCGGGACACATGCGCGAGCAGGTCGAGGAACTGCTCACCGCCGTCCTCGCGCGCAACGACCTCACCGCCGACGACCTCATCAGCATCTGGTTCACGGCCACGCCCGACCTCCACAGCGACTTCCCGGCCGCCGCCGCCCGGGACATCGGCATCGTCGACGTCCCCCTGATCTGCGCCCAGGAACTCGACATCGAGGGGGCGATGCCGAGGGTCGTCCGGCTCCTCGCCCACGTCGAGACCGAGCTGCCCAAGTCCCGGATCGCCCACGTCTACCTCGGCGCCGCGGCCGCCCTGCGCAAGGACATCGCCCAGTGAGAACAGCGCTCGTCATCGGAACCGGACTGATCGGCACCTCCGCCGCGCTGGCCCTCGCGGCCCGGGGTGTCACCGTCCACCTGCGCGACCACGACCCGGCGCGCGCCCGGACGGCCGCCGCGCTCGGCGCCGGCACCGACGAGACGCCCGACGGCCCCGTGGACCTCGCGATCGTCGCCGTACCCCCGGCGCACGTGGCCGGCACCCTCGCCGAGGCCATGGCGGCCGGTCTCGCCCGCGGCTACCTGGACGTGGCCAGCGTCAAGGGCGGCCCCAAGCGGGAGCTGGAGGCGCTGGACCTCGACCTCACCGCGTACATCGGCACGCACCCGATGTCCGGCAAGGAACGCTCGGGCCCGCTCGCGGCGACCGCCGACCTCTTCGAGGGACGGCCCTGGGTCCTCACCCCGACCCGGGACACCGACACCGAGGTCCTGAACCTCGCCCTGGAACTCGTCGCGCACTGCCGGGCCGTCCCCGTCGTCATGGACGCCGACGCCCACGACCGGGCCGTCGCCCTCGTCTCCCACACCCCGCAGCTCGTGTCCTCCATGGTCGCCGCGCGCCTCGAGGAGGCCGACGAGTCGGCCGTACGCCTCTGCGGGCAGGGCATCCGGGACGTGACCCGGATCGCCGCCTCCGACCCCCGCATGTGGATCGAGATCCTCTCCGCCAACCCCGGCCCCGTCGCCGACGTCCTCTCCGGCGTCGCCGCCGACCTCGACGAGACCGTGCGCGCCCTGCGCTCCCTGCAGTCCGCCGACGAGGACGAGCGCCGGGACGGGGCCTCGGGCGTCGAGGACGTCCTGCGCCGGGGCAACGCCGGGCGCTCCCGGGTCCCCGGGAAGCACGGCGCCGCGCCCACGGTGTACGAGACCGTCGCCGTCCTCATCAGCGACAAGCCGGGCGAGCTGGCCCGTATCTTCGCGGACGCGGGACGGGCGGGGGTCAACATCGAGGACGTGCGCATCGAGCACGCCACCGGGCAGCAGGCGGGACTGGTGCAGCTCATGGTGGAACCGTCGGCGGCGGGGGTTCTGGGCGGGGCGCTGCAGGAGCGGGGCTGGTCCCTGCGCACGGGCTGACCACCTCGTCGTGGGCGTGCGTCCCGCCGGGGCGGCTGCCGTGCGGGGCTCGGGCCGGGGGCGCTGGGCCGAACGGGTGCCGGGGACTCGGTAACCTTGTGGTGGCCCCCCGCATCTCCGCCGGGTCCCGCCCCTCACCCAGGAAGGTGTTCCCACCGTGGAATCCGTGATCGTCGCCATTGACGGGCCCTCCGGCACGGGCAAGTCCAGCACCTCCAAGGCGGTCGCCGCGAAGCTGGGGCTGAGCTACCTGGACACCGGCGCCCAGTACCGGGCGATCACCTGGTGGATGATCAGCAACGACGTCGACGTGCACGACGCCGAGGCCGTCGCCAACGCCGCCGCCAAGCCGGTCATCGTCTCCGGCACGGACCCGGGCCGCCCCACCATCACGGTCGACGGAGCGGACGCCGCCGGCCCCATCCGTACCGAAGAGGTCACCTCAAAGGTCAGCGCCGTCAGCGCCGTCCCCGAGGTGCGGGCGCTCATCACCGAGCTCCAGCGGACCATCGCGAAGGGCGCCGAGCACGGCATCGTCGTCGAGGGCCGGGACATCGGCACCACCGTCCTGCCGGACGCGGACCTGAAGATCTTCCTCACCGCCTCGCCCGAGGCCCGCGCGGCCCGCCGCTCCGGCGAGCTGAAGGGCGTCGACGTGCACGCCACGAGGGAGGCCCTGGTCAAGCGGGACGCGGCCGACTCCAGCCGTAAGACCTCCCCGCTCGCCAAGGCCGACGACGCCGTCGAGGTCGACACCACGGACCTCACCCTCGACCAGGTCATCGAGTGCGTCGTCACCCTCGTGGACGAGCGGCGCGGCCGGGGCGCGGCGCAGGCCGAGGGTCCCGAGTGAGGGACGAGCGAGGGGGGCTCGGCCGCGGCCGAGCCGGGGCGGAGCGCGGCCGTCGCGTGTCCCCGCCCTCCGAGAGGGGCGCCGCCGTCGGCCGGCGCATCGGCATCGGGCTGATGTACGGCTTCTGGAAGCCGCGCGTCCTCGGTGCCTGGCGGGTGCCGGCCTCCGGCCCCGTCATCCTCGCCGTCAACCACGCGCACAACATCGACGGCCCCATGCTCATGGGCACCGCCCCGCGTCCCGTGCACTTCCTCATCAAGAAGGAAGCCTTCGTCGGGCCCCTCGGGCCCTTCCTGGAGGGCATCGGTCAGGTCAAGGTCGACCGCGACGGCGCCGACCGGAACGCGATAGGCAACGCCCTGGGCGTCCTGAAGCAGGGCGGCGTCCTCGGGATCTTCCCGGAGGGCACCCGGGGCGAGGGCGACTTCGCCTCGCTCCGCGCGGGCCTGGCCTACTTCGCCGTCCGCAGCGGCGCGCCGATCGTCCCGGTCGCCGTCCTCGGAAGCACCGAGCGCCGCGGCCGGCTGGTCAAGGCACTCCCTCCGCTGCGCGGCCGCGTCGACGTCGTCTTCGGCGACGCCTTCGAGGCGCGGGAAGAGGCGCGAAGCTCGGACCAGGGCGGCGGCGGGCGACGGGTGGGCGGCTCCGGCCCGCGCACGCGCAAGGCGCTCGACGAGGCCACCGTACGGATCCAGGGGAAGCTCACCGAGCACCTGGAAAACGCCAGGCGCCTCACCGGGCGCTGAGCGAGACTTTCAGTAGTGGGCCCCGCGGCCCGGGGACCCACCGACCACGAATGATCAAGGAACGGACTTCATGAACGACCAGCACGACCACGGGGCACTTGGCGACGCCGAGTACGCGGAGTTCATGGAGCTCGCCGCGGAAGAGGGCTTCGACGCCGAAGAGATCGAGGGCGCGATCGAGGAGGCCGGTCACGGCCCGCTCCCCGTCCTCGCCGTCGTCGGCCGGCCGAACGTCGGCAAGTCGACCCTGGTGAACCGCATCATCGGCCGCCGCGAGGCCGTCGTCGAGGACAAGCCGGGCGTCACCCGTGACCGCGTCACCTACGAGGCCGAATGGGCCGGGCGCCGCTTCAAGGTCGTCGACACCGGCGGCTGGGAGCAGGACGTCCTCGGCATCGACGCCTCCGTGGCCGCCCAGGCCGAGTACGCCATCGAGGCCGCCGACGCCTGTCTCTTCGTCGTGGACGCCACCGTCGGCGCCACCGACACCGACGAGGCCGTCGTCCGGCTGCTCCGCCGCGCGGGCAAGCCGGTCGTCCTCGCCGCCAACAAGGTCGACGGCCAGTCCGGCGAGGCCGACGCCACGATGCTGTGGTCCCTGGGCCTCGGCGAGCCGTTCCCCGTCTCCTCGCTGCACGGCCGCGGCACCGGTGACCTCCTCGACGAGGTCCTGCGGAAGCTGCCCGAGGCCCCCGAGCAGCGCTTCGGCAACGCGGTGGGCGGCCCGCGCCGCATCGCCCTCATCGGCCGTCCGAACGTCGGCAAGTCCTCGCTGCTCAACAAGGTGGCGAACGAGGACCGTGTCGTCGTCAACGAGCTGGCCGGCACCACCCGTGACCCGGTCGACGAGCTGATCGAGCTCGGCGGCGTGACGTGGAAGTTCGTCGACACCGCCGGTATCCGCAAGAAGGTCCACCTCCAGGAGGGCGCGGACTACTACGCCTCCCTGCGGACGGCCGCCGCCGTCGAGAAGGCCGAGGTGGCCGTCATCCTCATCGACACCACCGACAACATCTCGGTCCAGGACCAGCGCATCATCACGATGGCGGTCGAGTCGGGCCGCGCCATCGTCATCGCCTACAACAAGTGGGACGAGCTCGACGAGGAGCGCCGCTACTACCTCGAGCGCGAGATCGAGACCGAGATGCAGCAGGTCGCCTGGGCGCCCCGGGTCAACGTCTCCGCGAAGACCGGCCGCCACATGGAGAAGCTGGTCCCGGCCATCGAGACCGCCCTCGCGGGCTGGGAGACCCGCGTCCCCACCGGCCGGCTCAACGCCTTCCTCGGTGAGATCGTCGCCGCCCACCCGCACCCGATCCGCGGCGGCAAGCAGCCCCGCATCCTCTTCGGTACGCAGGCGGGCACCAAGCCGCCCCGGTTCGTGCTCTTCGCGTCGGGCTTCCTCGAGGCCGGCTACCGCCGCTTCATCGAGCGCCGCCTCCGCGAGGAGTTCGGCTTCGAGGGCACCCCGATCCACATCTCGGTGCGGGTGCGCGAGAAGCGCGGCCGCAAGAAGTAGCACCCGCGCGGTGGGACACGGCTGAGGGCCGGGGCGTGATCGCCCCGGCCCTCAGCCGTGTCCCCCTCGGTTCCGCGTCTCCCGGGAAAGCTCTCAGAAACCCCTGCGGGGCGCCGGCGGCAGCGCCACCTGTGTCTGCGTCGGGTGGTGCTGCGCCGACCACGCCGTCGGATACGCCGCCGGGTAGCGATGCCCCTGCCCGTGGACGCCCGTGCTCCCCGTCGTGCCGAAGGCCCGGAAGGCCACGTCCTCCTCGCCGCTGCGGTCGCCCGGCAGCGTGCGGAACGACCGTCGGTACTCCGAGTACAGGGCGTCGTAGATCGGTGTGGGCGAAGCGCCCGCCGTGACGTCCTGCGCGGGGCGCATCGAGGGGATCTGACTCGGATACGGCTGGGGGAAGGGGTCGTATGGGTGCACGTAGGTGCCAACGACCCCGCCGCCCGTCGGATGCGGGCGGCTCTCCGAATGGGGCGGGCGGGGACGGGGCACGGTGGGGACTCCCCGCGCCGGGGAGCCCGTCGGTACGCCGGGGACCCGAGTCCACCCTAAGCCCGGCCGACCGTCGTCCATCAGGTACCGGCCAGCGGCATCGCGGCGGCGACCAGGCGCCCGTTCGCCGCGGCCTTCTCCAGCGCGTCCCGCAGCAGGTCCTCGCGGGGCTGCTGGCCGATCGAGCCCACGGGGGCGGCGAAGACCAGCACCGTGTGCGACTTGTTGGCCGCCGCGCGCCAGCCCTCGGTGACCTGGAGCGGCTGGTGCGCCTGCCACCAGGCGGCCTGACCGGCGCCGCCGGGTCCCGGCTGGAGGACGGAGTGCAGCTGGCCCATGGCGACCAGGACCGACCAGCCCGGCAGCACGGCGGGCCGCTCGTTCAGGTCCATGACCTGCTGGAAGCCCTGGTCGGCGAGGAGCGGCAGGAACTCGTCCGTGAGACCGTCCGAACCGGGACGGGCCACCGGGGCGGTCGGCTCCACGACGAGGGCGGGGTGCAGCTCGCCCTGGATCAGGACGAGACCACTGGTCACTCCGAGCACGGCCTGTTCGGGATGGGCGACGGACAGCGCGTCGGCGGTGTCGGCGGCCGTGATGGAGGCGACGGCGCCCTGCAGCTGCTCCTCGGCGACCTGGACGACCTGCGACGGGATGCAGGTGGCGTGGGCGAACGCGAGGACCGCGGTCTCGTCGCCGACGAACAGCACCGTGCTGGTGCGCTCCTGCTCGGAGTCCCCGGGGGTGCGGCAGGAGGTGCAGTCGTAGCTTCCCGGGGCGTTGTCGCCGGCGAGCAGCCGGTCCGCTTCTTCGTCGCCGATCTCGGCGCGTACGTCCTCGCTGACGTCGAGCATGCGCGGCACGGGGGGCTCCCTGGACTCGGTACGGGCGGACGCCGGGCCGTCCCCGGTCGTCTCATGCCGAGTTCAACGGGTCAGGCTCGGCCGGGGTCACGCGCGGAAGCGAGGCAACTTGCCGGTGGCGCGTGCGGTGGGGCGGGTGACTCCGACCGGGTGGGGTGTGCACGGTGTTCCGCGCGGCACGGACCGGGGACGCCGGAGCGCTGCCTAGCCTGCGTCGATGTCGAAGATCCGATTGTGGACAACCGGTTCCCTCGTGGTGGCGTCCGCGGCCGCGCTGCTGACCCTGGCCCCCGCACCCGTCCAGGCCCGGGAGGTGGCGGGCGGGCCCCGGCAGGCGTCCGCCGTGCTGCGGGACGTGTCCGGGGTGCGCGCGGACGGGGCCGTGCCCTCCTACCCCTGCGCGAAGGACCAGTGGCCGTGGGGCTGCGTCGCCGAGTGCGAGAGCAGCGGCGACTGGCACATCAACACGGGCAACGGCTTCTACGGCGGACTCCAGTTCTGGCATCCGACCTGGGTCGAGCACGGCGGACTGAAGTACGCCCCGCGGGCCGACCTGGCGACCCGCCCGGAGCAGATCACCGTCGCGGAGGAGGTCCTGCGCACCCAGGGCTGGGGAGCGTGGCCCGTCTGCTCCAAGCGGTACGGACTCAGCGGGCGCGTCCACACCGTCCAGGCCGGCGACACGCTCAGCTCCGTCGCCCGCCGCTTCGGGATCAAGGGCGGCTGGCAGGCGCTGTACGCGGCGAACCGGAGCCTGATCGGGGCCGACCCGGACCGGATCGTCGTCGGCACCATGCTGCGGATCGACCCGCTCTGACACCGCCCCTCCCCGGTCGGGAGACAGGTCGCCCGTGAACGACGGACCGTCACCGGCAGTACAGTCGAGCGACCGATCAACTGACCGGGGGGAACCGGCAGCGCGATGCGTATTTCCTTTCTGCTCCACAACGGCTACCACTACGGCGGCACCATCCGGACCACGTTCACCCTCGCCGAGGAACTGGCGGGACGTCACGAGGTCGAGATCGTCTCGGTGTTCCGCCACCGTGACCGACCCCTCCTCGGCCTGCCGTCGGGGGTGACCCTGCGTCACCTCGTCGACCTGCGCAAGGACAGCCCCGGGTACGACGGCGACCACCCCGACCTGCACCGTCCCGCCGAGGTCTTCCCGCGCGGCGACGGACGCTGGAAGCAGTACAGCGCCCTCACCGACGCCCGGATCGGGGAGCACCTGCGGGGCGTGGAGGCCGACGTCCTCGTCGGCACCCGCCCCGGACTCAACGTCCACCTCACCCGGCAGGCCCGGCGGGGGCCGGTCCTCGTCGGCCAGGAGCACCTGATCCTGGACGGGCACAGCTACCGGCTGCGCCGGGACGTCGGCCACGAGTACGCGCTCCTCGACGCCGTCACGACGGTCACCGACGCGGACGCCCGCGCCTACCGGGAGCTGGGGCTGCCCGGCGTACGGATCGAGGCCGTGCCCAACAGCGTGCCCGCGCCGTCCGTGCAGCCCGCCGACCCCGCGGCGAAGACCGTCGTCGCCGCGGGCCGGCTGACCCGCGTCAAGCGGTACGACCTGCTGATCGACGCCTTCGCGGAGGCGGCCGCCGACCACCCCGACTGGAAGCTGCGGATCTACGGCACGGGCGACGCGGTCCAGGACCTCAAGGAGCCGCTGTCCCGGCATATCAAGGACCGGGGGCTCGGCGGGCAGGTCTTCCTCATGGGCTCGGTGACCCCGCTGGAACCCGAGCTGGCCAAGGGCTCGATCGCCGCCGTGACCTCGCAGCGCGAGTCCTTCGGCATGACCATCGTCGAGGCGATGCGCTGCGGGCTCCCGGTCGTCTCCACCGACTGCCCGTACGGGCCCCGCGAGATCATCGAGGACGGGACCGACGGGTTCCTGGTACCGGTCGACGACGTGGCGGCGTTCGCACGGGCGCTGCGCAGGCTGATCGAGGACGACGAGCTGCGCGCCAAGACGGCACGGGCGGCGCTCGCCGCCTCCGAGCGCTTCGACCCGGCCCGGATCGCCGCCCGGCACGAGACGCTCTGGACGGAACTCGTCGAGCGGGGCGCGAGCCGGCGGACCCACCCCGCGGGCAGGGCGTCGCTCCACCGGGGGGTGGGCCGGGCCGTCGACGCGGTCTACACGCTGAAGGCCCGGGTCGGCCGGCTGGTCCGCCGCCTCCGCTGACGACCGGCGGCCCTTGCGGACAGAAGCCGTCCGCGAGGGCTGGCAGACTCGGCGCCATGTTGGAGACCTCCGCACGGCTCTTGCGTCTGCTCTCGTTGCTCCAGGCCCACCGCGAGTGGTCCGGCGCCGCCCTCGCCGACCGGCTCGGGGTCACGCCCCGCACCGTACGCAGGGACGTCGACCGGCTGCGGGAACTCGGATACCCCGTCAACGCGAGCCCCGGTACCGGCGGCGGCTACCAGTTGGGCGCGGGGGCCGAGCTGCCGCCGCTGCTCCTCGACGACGAGGAGGCCGTGGCGGTCGCGGTCGGCCTGCGCGCCGCCGCCGGACAGGGCGTCGAGGGCATCGGCGAGAGCTCCGTCCGCGCCCTGGCCAAGCTGGAACAGGTGCTCCCCGGACGGCTGCGACGCCGGGTGAGCGCCCTGAACGCCTTCACCGTGCCGATGCTGCGCACCCCGCGCGAGCGGATCGACCCGGCGGTGCTCACCGAACTGGCCAACGCCTGCCGGGACGCCGAGCGGCTGCGGTTCGAGTACCGCGACCACGGCGGGGCGGCCACCCGCAGGACCGTCGAGCCGCACCGTCTGGTGTGCAGCGAGCGCCGCTGGTACCTGGTCGGCTGGGACGTGGACCGGGCCGACTGGCGCACCTTCCGGGCCGACCGGATCACCCCGACACCGCCGCACGGGCCCCGTTTTCCTCCCCGCGAGCCGCCCGCCGACGACCTGGCCGCCTATGTGGCGAAGGGCGTGTCCACCACCGTGTACGCGACCGAGGCGACGATCCGGCTGCGGGTGCCGCTCGCGGAGGCCGCCGCGGCCGTCGGCGCGGCGGACGGTGTCCTCACGGCGGACGGGGAGCACGCCTGTCTGTTGCGGACCGGCGCCCACAGCCTCGACGTGATGGTGATCCACGTGGCGATGATCGGTTTCGAGTTCGAGGTGCTGGACCCGCCGGAGCTCGTCGACCGGGTGCGGGCGCTCAGGGACCTGTTGTCCCGCGCTCTCGACCGGCAGGCCGAGGGTCGGAGACCGTAAGCATTGTGTAAGGGATGAGTGAAGCGCCCTGCCGGCGCGTCGCCCGCGCAATTCCGGACAGGCGCGGGGGAGGGGGGAATTGGGCACCCGCTATCGATGCTTCCGTTCCCGCTTCCGGGCCCGTGGTGCGAACTGCCGGCAGTCCTTCGGAATTGCCGGAGAAACGGCCGGAAAGCATCCCTCCGCGCGGTGGCGGGTACAGCGGACATATGTCGAGAACTTGTGACACAAGCGTGACCGCAAAGGGACTAACGTGAGGGACATGGCACCCACATCGCGCACTCCCGAACCGCCCCGCGACGCCCCCGAGTCCTATGTGGGCCTGGCCGCGGAAGGCGCCGCGCAGCTCGCAAGGACGCGGGGCTGGAGCACCGTGAGGTCTCTGCCGCCCGGCTCGATCGTCACGATGGAGTACCTGGTCGGACGCCTCAACTTCGAGGTCGAGGACGGCACGGTCACCCGCTGCTGGGTCGGCTGAGCGGGCATGGGCAGGGGGCCCGCCGCGGGCGGGCCGGGGCCGTGGGAAGGCGCGGGGGGGGGGGGGCGGCCGGGTGGGGGGTGGGCCGGGGGGGCCGTGGTGGGCGCGGCGGAGGTGGGAGACGGGGACGGGGACTGGTGGGT
>NZ_JBHXSA010000021.1:45026-136139 GCF_042716475.1 Streptomyces sp. NPDC058671
GGGGTCGTCTTCGGGGGATTGCTACGGGCCCGGCCCGCTCCCGGCCGGGGCCCTTCGCATGCCCGGAGGGGCGGGGGTCAGCCGCCGGTCGCGGGAGTGCGGTGGGCGGCGACTCCCACCGTCTCCCTGACCGGTTCCTCGGTTCCCGGGAAGAACCCCGGGCGGGGGCCGCCGGAGGCCACCGGCAGCGAGGGCACCAGACGGCGACGGTCCCGCAGCCGCTCCCGCACTCCGTCACGCACGGCGAGGATCCAGGACTCCGCCACGGCGATGACCGGCTCGCACCACGGGAGCGCGAGCAGGATGAGGAGCCCGGCCGCCCAGCCGAGGAGGACGTCGCTCAGCCAGTGCGTACCGAGGTAGACGGTGGTGAGACCGACGCCGAGCGCGACCACCGCGGAGAGCGCCGACAGATAGCGCCTGGCCCGCGGGGTGGTCGCCAGATAGGCGAGGATGCCCCAGGTCACGACCGCGTTGGCGGTGTGACCGGAGGGGAATATATCTCCCCCCGCGAAGAGCTCGGCGGAGCCGACCTGGGTCGCGTAGTGGGGTCCGAGGCGGCCGAGTCCCAGCTTGACCGAGCCGACCGAGACGTTGAGCAGCAGCAGGGCGGCACCGAGGCAGAGCAGGGGCCTCAGGGTGTGCTGGCGCCAGGAGCGCCAGCCCAGCCAGGCCGCCACCATGACGGCCGTGGGGCCGCGCTGGCCGAGGACGACGTAGTAGTCGAGGAAACCGTGGATCTCCGGCCACTGCTGGTAGGGCCGGAAGAGCATGATCTTCCAGTCGAGGGTCACCAGCCACGTCGAGAGCAGCACGGCGACGACCATGACGAGATAGAACGCCGACGTCCCGCCGAAGAGGGCGAGACGCGTGCGGGTCATCCGCGGGACCTCTATCTTCGGCGGTTCCGGCTCCCGGTCCAGCCGGGCAAAGATGTCGGTACGCACCCAATCGACGTTACAGGGAGTGAGAAGCCGACCCGGTCGATCCGCTCCCTTCGTGATGTTGATGTGATGTGGAGTAGGTCTCAGTGGCCGACCTATTGCCGTCGTCCGTCAGGAAATCAGATGACCTTCCGCCCTATTGCCGTAAGCGCGATTCCGGAAGGGTGTTTGAACACGAGGGAATTGCTTCAAACGGACGTCCGTACGGAATTGCATGCGACGCACGGGCCGCCCCGAGTGGCGTACGCCACACCGGCGGGCCCGCCGGGGTGAGAGCTGCACCACGCGCCCGGGGCGTGAACTCGCGTACGCTGACGGCTCACTCGCCCGTCGATGCCGGGCCGCTCCAGGGGCATAAGCCCTGGTCGGGGCCCGCCGAGCGCGAGAGCTTCACTGGGAGGTACGGACATGTCGCGGACGAACACGGCCCAAGGACCATCGCGTGCCGCCGTCGGCGCCGGAGCCAACCGCTGGGTCGTCCTCCTCGTCCTCTGCGTCAGTCTCCTGATGGTCGCCCTCGACGCGACCATCCTCCACGTCGCCGTCCCCTCGCTCACCGAGGACCTGCGCCCCAGTTCCACGGCGCTCCTCTGGATCGTCGACGCCTACCCCCTGATCTGCGCCTCGCTCCTCATCCTCTTCGGCACCCTCGGGGACCGGGTGGGACGGCGGAGAGTCCTCCTCCTCGGCTACGCGCTGTTCGGCATCGCCTCGGCGGTCGCCGCGCTCGCCACCGAAGCCTCGGTCCTCATCGCGGCCCGCGCGCTGCTCGGCGTCGGCGGCGCCATGATCATGCCCGCCACGCTCTCCATCCTCCGGGCGGTCTTCCCCGACCGGCGGGAGCGCGCCACCGCCATCGGCGTCTGGACCGCGGTCGCCGCGGTCGGCGCCGCCACCGGACCGGTGCTCGGCGGCTTCCTCGTCGAGCACTACTGGTGGGGTTCCGTCTTCCTCATCAACATCCCGCTGATGGCACTGATCCTGCCGCTCGGGCGACGACTCCTCCCCGAGTCCCGGGGAGCCGCCGACGGACCCTGGGACGTCCTCGGCGCGCTCCTGGCCGCCGCCGGTGTCCTCGGCTGTGTCCTCGGCGTCAAGCGCGCGGGGGCCGGCGACCCGCTCCTCGCCCTGCCGACCGCCGGGCCGCTACTGCTCGGCGCCGCGCTCCTCGTCCTCTTCGTACGGCGGCAGAAGCGGCGCCCGCACCCCCTGATCGACATGCGGCTCTTCTCCCGCGCGGCCTTCACCACCTCGGTCGGCTGCATCGTGCTCGCCATGCTGGCCCTGGTCGGCCTCGAGCTGATCGCCGTCCAGTACCTCCAGCTGGTCCTCGGCCTCACGCCCCTGGAGACCGGGCTCCGGCTGCTTCCGCTCACCTTCGCCGCCATGGCCGCGGGCGCCACCGGCTCGTACACCCTGCGCAGGGTCGGGCCGCGCCGGATGGTCGGCTGGGGCTTCGTGCTCACCGCCGCCGCCGTGCTGCTGCTCACCTTCATGGGGCAGCACGACCGGCCGCTGCTGCTCACGACGGGCTTCGTCCTGCTCGGCTTCGGTCTGCAGACCACGCTCTTCTCGGCGTACGAGTCGATGCTCAGCGAGGCGCCGCAGCGGAGCGCGGGCGGCGCGGCCGCGATCGGCGAGACCTCGTACCAGCTCGGCGCGGGGATGGGCATCGCCCTGCTCGGCAGCGTGATGAACGCGGCGTACGCCCCCGGGCTCGCTTCCGTCCCCGGGGTGCCCGCGGAGGCGAGCGCGGCCGCGGCGAACTCGTTGGGGGAGGCCTACCAGGTCGCCGACCAGCTGGGCGGCGCGGCCGGCGGCGCCCTGCACCAGGCCGCCCGGCACGCCTTCGTGGACGGGCTGCACGTCACGCTCTTCGTGAGCGCGGGGCTGCTGCTGCTCGGCGCGGCGATGGCGCGGCGCCTGCCCCGGGTGATGGACTGCCCGGCCGATTCGGAGGAGACGGCGGTTCCGGGTCTCGCGAAGCAGTCGGTGCGTGGTCTTCCGGACACGGCCGAGGTGCCGGGTCTCGCGGAGCGGGCGGGGTGTCCGGGCCCCGTGGAGTCCTCGGGGCCCCCGGAAGCGGTCGCGTGTCCCGAGCCCTCCGGGCTCTCCCGGTCGTCGGTGTCGCGGGTGCCCGTCACCCGGGAAGCGATCGAGCCCGCCGGATCGGGGCGTCCGGCGCGCTGACCAGGTCGCCCGGGTGGTGTCCGGCAGGGCCGGCGGACCCGCTCAGCTCTGGTTGAAGAAGCCGTCCTGCCGGCGGCGGCCCGAGTCGCCGGTGACGATCTGGGTGTCGGCCGGGGTCAGCAGGAAGACCCGCGTCGCCACGCGCTCGATGGAGCCGCGCAGACCGAAGGCGAGACCGGCGGCGAAGTCGACCACGCGCTTGGCGTCGCCGGGCTCCATCGCGGTCAGGTTCACGATCACCGGAACCCCGTCGCGGAAGAGCTCTCCGATGCCGCGGGCGTCCCGGAAGCCGTCCGGGGAGACGGTGGCGATACGGCGGCCCCGGTCCTCGGCGGTGTCCGTGGCGACCCGGACCCGGGGGTCCGTCACCCAGGCGTCGCCGCCCTCGGCACCGTCGGCGTACTCGTCGTCGTAGTAACGCTCGTCGTTGTCCTCGACGAGTCCCAGCCAGGCACTTGCCTTGCGCACCGATCCCATGGACGCCTCCTTTCAGCGCGGTCACTTGTGGTTCCGCATATCCCTATCGTCGTCCATGATGCGGATCGCGCGCCAAGCGGTTGGGCGCCGCGCTGAGGATTCGTGACGGTACTGGTGCAGAACGTGAGCACCTTTTGCTGGCGATTCATCAGGAATCTTGCGGTATGCGGGGGGTGGGGGAGGGCCATGTAGCTGAAAATATGAAAGTCTGGCCGGAAGGGTGACGATGGGCGCGTACGGGTGAACGCCCCCGCTCGTTACCATGCCGCGAGGCCGCTCGGCGGCGCCGCGCACAGTTCTCGGGGGAGTCTCTTGTTCGGAATCGTCAGGCCCTGCGCCCATCGGCTCACCGATGGCCTGAAAGTCGAGTGGATGGCCCATCTCTGCGGCCTCTGCCTGGCACTTCGCGCCGACCACGGCCAGTTCGCCCGGGTCGTCACCAACTACGACGGCCTCATCGTCTCCGTCCTGACGGAGGCTCAGACCGGCGCCGTCGCCGGTGGGCGGCGCACCGCCGGCCCCTGCCCCCTGCGCGGGATGCGGACCGCCCCCGTCGCCCGGGGAGAGGGCGCGCGCCTCGCCGCCGCCGTCTCGCTCGTCCTCGCCTCGGCGAAGGTGCGGGACCACGTCGCCGACCGGGACGGCCTGTTGGCCCGGCGGCCCGTCGCCGCCGCGGCACGCCGGGTCGCCCGCTCCTGGGACAGGGCAGGCGCCAGGACCGGCCGTGCCCTCGGCTTCGACACGGCCGTCCTCGTCGACGCCGTCGACCGCCAGACCGGGATCGAGGACCTCGCGGGCCCCGGCACCTCCCTGCTCGCCGTCACCGAACCGACCGAGACCGCGACCGCGGCCGCCTTCGCCCACACCGCAGTCCTCGCGGGACGGCCGGGGAACGCGGAGCCGCTCGCCGAGGCGGGCCGCCTCTTCGGCCGCCTCGCGCACGTCCTGGACGCCGTCGAGGACCAGACCGCCGACGCGGCGAGTGGCGCCTGGAATCCGCTCACCGCGACCGGCACCTCCCGCGAGGAGGCCCGCAGGCTCGCCGACGACGCCCTCCACGGCATCCGGCTCGCGCTGCGGGACGCCGAGTTCGCCGACGGCAGGCTGGCCCACGTCCTCCTCGCCCACGAACTGCGCACCTCGGTGAACCGCGCCTTCGGCACGACGAGCTGCTCGCACGTCACCCCCGGGGCGGGGCAGGGCCACGGAGCCGCCCACGGCCACGGCCAGGGACCGGTGCCGGGGAACCCGTACGCCCCCGACGGCCCGGGGCCCGGCCACCCGTACGCCCCTGGTCCCGGCGGCCCCGGCGGTCCGGGAGGGCCGTACGCCCCCGGTCCCGGCGGTCCGGGAGGTCCCGGCGGGCCGTTCCCGCCCGGACCGCCGAACCGGCGCGGGCTGATAGCCGGATGCGCCCTCTGGGTGGGCCTGGCCTGCACCTGCCAGATGTGCTGCGGGGGCTTCGAGGACCCCTGGAGCCGTCAGCGGCGCGACGGGCTCTGCAAGCAGTGCGACCCCGGCAACTGCTGCGACTGCTGTGACTGCTGCAGCAACTGCTCCTCCTGCTGCGAGGGGGAGGGCTGCTGCGGCGACTGCGGCTGCGGCTGCGACTGCTGACGCGCCGTCCGCGCTTCGCCGGGGTCCCCGGACATCACTTTCGCGGTGCCGGGATCTCCGGCGGGGAGATCTCCGACCGCTCGATCCCCGACGCCGTCACCCCCCACTTCCGCAGGATCCTGTCGTACGTCCCGTCCGCCTTCAGGCCGTTCACCGCGGCCTGGAAGGCGGGCGCGAGCGGGGTGCCCTTCCTGAAGGCGAAGCCGACGTCGAGCCGTCGGTACTCGTTGAGGAACTTCACGTCCTTCTGCTGCGTCACCGCGTACCGCACGCCGTTGATCGTGTTCATCACCACATCGCTGCGGCCCTGTCGGAGCGACATCCAGATCGCCCCCGTCTCGCTGTAGACGTTCACCTCGTACGGCTTCCTCCCGGCTTCCCCGCACCGTCCCCTGTTCTGCTCCAGGGTCCGTTCGAAGGTGGTGCCCGCGTTCACGGCCACCTTCAGACCGCACAGCTGCGTGAGGTCGGTGACCGCCTTCAGCGGGCTGTCGCTCCGGCTCGCGAACCCCTGCCCGTCGTTGACGTACGTGACGAAGTCGATGGTCCTGCGCCGCTCCTCCGTCACGCCGAAGTTCCCGGTGCCGACGTCGTACTTGCCGCTGCCGAGCGCCGGCAGGATCGCCTCGAAGCCGACCACCTCGCGCTTCAGCTCCAGGCCGAGGGCCTTCGCCACGGCGTCCGCGAAGTCGGCGTCCACGCCCACCACGGTCCGGCCGTCCGGCAGATAGGCCGAACTGGGCGGGGTCGCGACCGAGGAGGCGATCGTGAGGCGGCCCCGCTGCCGTACGTCGGCGGGGAGCAACTTCGCCGCGGCCTCGTTCTTCACGACCGCCGCCACCACGTCCTCGGTCGGCAGCGTTCCCCCGGGTGCACCCGCCGCCCCGGCCGGAGCCGTCGCGGACTCGCCTCCCGTGCAGGCGGTGAGCGTGAGCGCGGCCGCGGTGATCAGCGCGAAGGCGAGGGTGGTGCGGGCGGTACCGGCGCCGGTACCCGTACTCGTGCGCGTGCTCATGGCTTCGGGTTCTCCAGGAGTTTCTCGAACGGCAGCGGGCCGATCGTCTCGGGATCGGCGGTCAGATCGAACAACGGGCGGTAGCCGCTCGCCAGGTAGAGGCCCCTGGCCTCCGGCTGTCGCGGGCCCGTCGTCAGGTAGAGCCGGGAGTAACCGCCGACGGCGGCCTCCCGTTCGAGCACGGTCAGGACGCGACGGGCGAGTCCGCGCCTGCGGTGCGCGGAGTGGGTCCAGATCCTCTTCAACTCGGCGGTGCGTGCGTCGTAGCGGCGGTAGGCGCCGCCCGCCACCGGCCTGCCCTGCTCCAGGAGGAGCAGGAAGGCGCCGTGGGGAGGGGCGAACTCCTCCGCCGGGTAGCGGCTCAGATCGTGCGCGGAGCCGTAGCGGGTCGTGTACTCGTGCGCCAGCTCGTCGAGGAGCGGGCGCGCCAGGGAGTCGGTGGTCGTGGTCCGGTGCACGGACAACGCGAAGGTCATGACGGTCCTTCAGGACGAAGGAATGCGGCGTCGTCCCTCAGGAGGAGGGAGGACGGCAGGGCAGGGCGAGGGGAGGGGGAGCTCAGGCACCCATGAGGGGCCTGTATGTGAAGGCGCCGCGGAGGACAGCACGCGGGCGGGGCAGAGCAGAGGGTCGGCTCAACAGGAAGAGGACCACACGCGACCGAAGTCGATGTGGGAGCGCTTGACCAGCTGCTGCTGCGGATGCATGGCCCCAGTGGAACAGGCATCCGTGCCCCCGTCAACCGAGATGAGACGTGCGGCTCACAGTGCGGACACCCTTGACAGAGGCCCGTGTTGACCACATAGCCTCGAAGGGCGGTTCGGGCTGAGGGGCCCGGATCCGTGTTCGGCGCATGTGAAGGCGCACCCCCGTGTTCGATCCGCCCTTCGGCATCCACGGAGCCTTCGCATGTCCGCGACCCTCGCCACACCCCCCTCCACGGCCCCGCCGGCCGCACCACCCCTCCGTATCGTTCCCGCCCGCCGTGCCGGTCAGTGGACCGCCGCCGCCCTGGTGCTCGTCCTCCTCGGGCTCGGTCTCGTCTCCGTCGTCCGCAACGAGGCCTTCCAGTGGGACGTGGTCGCCGCCTACTTCACGTCCGCGTCCGTCCTGCGCGGCCTCGGCCTCACCCTGTGGCTGACGGCCCTCGTCATGGCCCTGGGCTTCGTCCTCGGGACCCTGCTCGCGGTGCTCCGGCTCTCCGCCAACCCCGTTCTGCGCGCGGTGAGCTGGGGCTACGTCTGGTTCTTCCGGTCCACTCCGATCCTGGTCCAGCTGCTCTTCTGGTTCAACATCGGAGCGCTCTACCCGCAGATCCTCGGCGTGAACACGGTCAACCTCCTCGGCCCCGTGTCCGTCGCCGTCATCGGCCTCACCCTGCACGAGGCCGCCTACGCCGCCGAGGTCGTCCGCGGCGGGATCCTCTCCGTCGACCGTGGCCAGACCGAGGCCGCCGAGTCCCTCGGGCTCGGCCGGTGGCGCCGGCTCTCCCGGATCGTGCTGCCGCAGGCCATGCGCGCGATCGTCCCGCCGGCCGGGAACATGCTGATCGGCACCCTCAAGGGCACGTCGATCGTCTCCGTCATCGCCGTCCAGGACCTGCTCTACTCGACCCAGCTCGTCTACCACCGCACCTACGAGATCATCCCGCTGCTGCTCGTCGCCACGCTCTGGTACGTCGCCGTCACCTCGGTCCTGGGCATCGGCCAGTACTACGTCGAGCGGCACTACGCCCGCGGCACGGCGGGTGCGCGATGAGCCACCGCCCGTCGATCGTGATCGTGGGCGCCGGGCCGCGGGGGACCGGTCTCCTCGAACGTCTCGCCGCCAACCTGCCCGAGCTGTACGGCGACCGCCCCCTCGACGTCCACCTCGTCGACCCGCACCCACCGGGCCCCGGCCGCATCTGGCGCACCGGCCAGTCCCCGCTGCTCTGGATGAACTCCCGGGCCGAGGACGTCACCATGTTCACCGACGAGACCGTGGACCTCGAAGGGCCCGTCCGGCCGGGGCCCACCCTCGCCGAATGGGCCGGCATCGACGGCGGCACCTTCCCCACCCGGCCACAGCAGGGCGCCTACCTGGGCTGGGTGTACGAACGGACCCTGGCGTCCCTGCCCGCCTCCGTCACCGTCCACGAACACCGCACCACCGCCGTGCGGGTCGCCGGCCCCCGCGAGGGACGCCAGCGGGTCAGGCTCGACGGCGCCGCCGCGCCGCTCCCCGCCGACCTCGTCGTCCTCACCGTGGGCCACCTGGACGCCGAACCCGACCTGGAGCAGCGGGCCCTGGCCGCCTTCGCCGCCCGCCACCAACTCCTCCACCTGCCGCCCGACTTCACCGCCGACACCGACCTCACCGCCCTGCCCGCCGGCGAGGACGTCCTCGTCCGCGGCTTCGGACTCGCCTTCGTCGACCTGATGGTGCTGCTCACCGAGGGCCGCGGCGGACGGTACGAGGGCGAGGGCGACGCGCTCGTCTACGTACCCTCGGGCAGGGAGCCGGTGCTGCACGTAGGCTCGCGGCGGGGAGTCCCGTACCACTCGAAGATCGGCTACCACCTCGACGGCGAACGGCCCCCGCTGCCCCGGTTCTTCGGGACCGAGCAGACCGACGCCCTGCTGCGGCGGACCGGACCGCTCGACTTCCGGCGCGACGTCTGGCCCCTCGTCGACAAGGAACTCGGCTGGGCCCACTACCACCGCCTCTTCTCCACCCACCCCGAGCGGACCGCGCTCGCCTGGAACGACTTCGAGCGGGCGTACGGGGAAGCGCCGCCACGCGGGGCCGAACTCGCCGCCGTCGTCGCCGCCGCCGTCCCCGACCCCGCCGACCGGCTCGACCTCGACGCCCTCGACCACCCCCTGGACGGGATCCGCTTCGCCTCCGCCGAAGCCCTCCAGCACGGCCTGCGCGACTACATCACCGACGACCTCGTCCGCCGCCACGACCCCGCCCACAGTCCCGACGCCGCCGTCTTCGCCGCCCTCCTCTCCGTCTACGGCCAGCTCCTGCGGCTCGGCAAGCGCCTCGACCCCGACGGCTGGTGGCACGGCTTCTTCAGCTACCTCGCCTCCGGGCCGCCCGGCCCCCGGCTGCACCAGCTCCTCGCCCTCTCGCGCGCCGGCGTGGTGCGCTTCCTCGGCCCACGGGTCACCATCGAGACCGACGAGGACCGCGGACTCTTCCGGGCCGCGTCCGCCGCCGTACCGGGACATTGGACCGAGGCCCGCGCCCTGGTCGAGGCCCGGCTCCCCGACCCCACCCTCGAACGCACCGGCAGTCCGCTGCTCCGCGCCCTGTACGAGGAGGGGGCACGGGCCACCGCCGAAGGCCTGCTCGTCGTCGACCCCGCCGACGGCCGGGTCCTGGAGCGGGACGGGCGACCCCACCCGCGCCGCTTCGCCCTCGGCCCGCCCACCACCGCCCGTGCCGGCGGGGCCTTCACCCGGCCCCGCACCGGCGGGGTCGCCTTCAGGCAGAACGACGTCACCGCGCGGGCCGCGCTGACCCTCCTGCGCGACCTGGAGTGTCGGCTCCCGGTCCCGCTGAACGCCTGACCCGCGCCGCTCCCCCCGCCCCCTTTCCGAGGAACCGCCATGGCTCTCACCAGCGATCCGCCCGCCGCCGAAAGCGTCGTGAAGGACCCGCCCGTCCCGTCACCGGCGCCCGCCGCGCTCGTGGTCGTCCCCGTCCGTCACCCCTGGCGCTGGGTGGCCGTCGCCGCCACCGCCGTCCTGCTCGTCCAGTTCGCCCACGGACTGGTCACCAACCCCGGCTGGGAATGGGACGTCTTCGCCGCGTTCTTCACCACGGAGACGATCCTCCAGGCCGTCTGGGTGACCCTCCAGCTCACCTTCTACGGCACCGCCCTCGGCTTCGCCGTCGGCATCGTGCTCGCCTTCATGCGCCTGTCGGCAAGCCCGTTCCTGCGGTCCGTGTCCTTCGGCTACATCTGGGCGTTCCGCTCCATCCCGCTCATCGTCCAGCTGCTCTTCTGGTTCAACCTCGCCTACCTCTACCAGGAGCTGAGCCTCGGCATCCCCTTCGGACCGGCCTTCCTCTCCTTCGACACCACGGGCCTGGTCGGCGAGATGAGCGCCGCCGTCCTCGGCCTCGCCCTGCACCAGGCGGCCTACGCGGCGGAGATCGTCCGCGGTGGCGTACTCGCCGTGGACGAGGGCCAGTCGCAGGCCGCGGCCTCCCTCGGCATCCCGAGGCTGCGGCAGGTACGGCGGATCGTCCTGCCGCAGGCGATGCGCTCGATCCTGCCCAACGCCGCCAACGAGATCATCTCGCTCTTCAAGGGCACCTCGATCGTCTCGGTCATGGCGATCGGCGAACTCTTCTACCAGGTCCAGGTCGTCTACGGCCGCAACGGGCGGGTCGTCCCGCTCCTGATGGTCGCCACCGCCTGGTACGTCCTGCTCACCACCGCGCTCTCCGTCGTCCAGCACTTCGTCGAACGCCACTACGCGAAGGGGAGCGTCCGATGAGCTCCGTCACCGCCACCGCCACCGCCACCGCCACTGCCACCGCCACCGCCAAGGTCGAGATCCGGGACGTCCACAAGACCTTCGGCCCGCTCCACGTCCTGCGCGGCATCGACCTCGACGTCCGCGCGGGCGAGGTCACCGTCGTCCTCGGCCCCTCCGGCTCCGGCAAGTCCACCCTCCTGCGGACCATCAACCACCTGGAGAAGGTCGACAGCGGCACCGTCAGCGTCGACGGCACCCTCGTCGGCTACCGCCGCTCCGGCGACAAGCTCTACGAGCTGCGCGAGCGGGAGATCCTCAAGCAGCGCACCCGGATCGGTTTCGTCTTCCAGAACTTCCACCTCTTCCCGCACCTGACCGTCCTGGAGAACATCGTCGAGGCCCCCGTCTCGGCCCTGAAGCGACCCCGCAAGGACGCCGAGGCCGCGGCCCGGCAGCTGCTCACCCGCGTCGGACTCGCCGACAAGGCGGAGGCGTACCCCAAGCAGCTCTCCGGCGGGCAGCAGCAGCGGGTCGCCATCGCCCGCGCGCTCGCCCTCGAACCCGGTCTGCTCCTCTTCGACGAGCCGACCTCCGCACTCGACCCCGAACTGGTCGGTGAGGTCCTCGACGTCATCAAGGACCTGGCCGCCTCCGGCACCACCATGATCGTCGTCACCCACGAGATCGGCTTCGCACGCGAGGTCGCCGACACCGTGGTCTTCATGGACGAGGGCCGGATCGTCGAGCAGGGACCGCCGGCCGACGTGCTCGAAAGCCCGCGCCACGAGCGCACCCGCGCCTTCCTCTCCAAGGTCCTCTGACCAGCCTCCCTTTCCCCTCCCCACTCCCACAGGAGCATCGCCATGAAGACCCGTCGTTCCGTCCTCACCGCCCTCGCCTCGCTCACCGCCCTCGGGGTCCTCACCGCCTGCGGCGCGGGTGACGCCGCCGTCGAGACGACCGGACCGAAGGGGAAGAAGGGCGCCGGTATCAACCTGGCCCCCGAGCAGAACCGCGTCCACACCGCCAAGGTCGACGCCATCGCCGCGCAGCTGCCCGAGGCCGTCCGCAAGAGAGGCACGCTCGTCCTCGGCGTCTCCGCGACCAGCAACGCGCCGCTGGCCTTCCGCGCCACCGACGACAAGACGCTGATCGGCGTCGAGGTCGACCTCGCCACCCTGGTCGCCGACACCCTCGGTCTGAAGCCCGAGTTCAACCCGGTCTCCTGGGAGAACCTCTTCGTCGGCCTCGACAGCGGCAAGTACGACGGCGTCTTCTCCAACGTCACCGTCACCGAGGAACGCAAGGACAAGTACGACTTCGCCACCTACCGCCTCGACGACCTCGCCTTCGAGGCGAAGAAGGGCTCCGGCTGGACGGTGAAGGGCCCCGAGGACGTGGCGGGCAGGAAGATCGCCGTCGGTTCCGGCACCAACCAGGAGAAGATCCTCGTCGACTGGTCCGCGCAGAACGTGAAGGCCGGCCGGCCGCCCGTCGACATCACGTACTACCAGAACACCTCGGACTACTACCTGGCGCTCCAGTCCGGCCGGATCGACGGCTACCTCGGGCCCAACCCGGTCGCCGCCTACCACGTGCTCTCCGCCGGACAGACCGAGATCGTCGGCAGGTTCTCCGGGGCGGGCGCCGGGCTCCAGGGCAAGATCGCGGCCACCACGAAGAAGGACAGCGGTCTCGTCGCCGCCTACGCGGCCGCCCTCGACCACGTCATCGGGAACGGCACCTACGCACAGGTCCTCAAGCGCTGGGGCCTGGACGGCGAGGCCGTGAAGAAGTCGGAGATCAACCCGCCCGGCCTGCCCCGCACCAAGAACTGACCCGTTCCGGGACCCGCTCCGCGCCGCGAGATCCGTGGCACGAGAACCGTCCCGCCCGCTCCGTCCCGAGAGAGACCGCATGACCAGCACCCGACCGCTCCACCTCGCCGCCGAGCTCGCCCCGGGCCCCGGCGGCGCCCCGCGCACCGTCCCCCCGACCTCCGCCGCGTACACGGTCGCGCTCGCCCGGCTCGCCGAGGCCGCCGCGCTCGACTTCGTCACCCACGACGACTCCTTCGCCCGGCCCGGCCTCGACGCGCTCGCCGTCCTCGCCCGGGTCGCGCCCGAGACCCGCTCCGTCGGCCTCGTCCCGACCGTGACCACCACCCACACCGAGCCCTTCCACGTCCAGGCCGCCGTCGCCACCCTCGACTGGGTGAGCCGGGGCCGGGCGGGCTGGCGGATCGCGGTCTCCCCGACCGGGGCCGAGGCCCGGCTCTTCGGCCGCCGGGAGGTCCCGCCCCCGGCCGCGCTCTGGCAGGAGGCGGGCGAGGTCGCCGAGGTCTCCCGCAAGCTCTGGGACAGCTGGGAGGACGACGCCGAGATACGTGACGTGGCGACCGGCCGGTTCGTCGACCGCCGCAAGCTGCATCACGTGGACTTCCAGGGCGCGACCTTCTCGGTCAAGGGCCCCTCGATCGTGCCCCGGCCCCCCCAGGGCAACCCGGTGACCGTCGTCGATGCCACCGGCCCCGCCGCCCGGGACACCGCCGCCCACCACGCCGACGTGGCCCTGATCCGGGCGGCCTCCGCCGAGGAGGCCGCCGCCCTGCGCGCCGACCTCCGCCGGAGCGCCCGCGCCCACGGCCGGGACCCCGCGCAGCTGCGGGTCCTGCTCTCGGCGACCGTCGACCTCGACACGTACGAGGGCGGGCCGGGGGCGCTGGCCGAACTGATCGCCGGCTGGCACGGCGGCGGCGCGGTCGACGGCTTCCACCTCGTCCCGGCCGTGCCCGAACGGGACCTGGAGCGGTTCACCGCGGAGACCGTGCCCCGGCTCGGGGACGCGGGCCTCTTCCGTACGGCCTACGAGGGAACCACCCTCCGCGACCACCTGGGGCTCACCCGCCCCGTCAGCCAGTACGCGACGACGGGAGCGGGCGCGTGAGCATCCCCGCGGGCGGCCGGAAGAAGCAGATCCATCTCGCCGCGCACTTCCCCGGCGTCAACTCCACCACCGTCTGGGCCGATCCGCGCTCCGGGTCGCAGATCGACTTCTCCTCCTTCGAGCACCTCGCGCGGACCGCGGAGCGTGGGCTCTTCGACTTCTTCTTCCTGGCCGAGGGGCTGCGGCTGCGCGAGCACAACGGGCGCATCCACGACCTCGACGTTGTCGGCAGGCCCGAGTCGATCACCGTCCTGAACGCGCTGGCCGCCGTCACCGACCGGCTCGGCCTGGCCGGCACGGTCAACACCACCTTCAACGAGCCGTACGAACTGGCCCGCCGGCTCGCCTCGCTCGACCACCTCAGCGCGGGCCGGGCAGCCTGGAACGTCGTCACCTCGTCGGACGCCTTCACCGGCGAGAACTTCCGGCGCGGCGGCTACCTCGACCGGGCCGACCGGTACACCCGGGCCGCCGAGTTCCTCGCCACCGCCAGGGAGCTGTGGGACTCCTGGGCCCCGGAAGGCCCCCCGCGGCCCTTCGCCCACAGCGGCCCGCAGTTCGGCATCGAGGGCGGGTTCACCGTCCCGCGCCCGCCGCAGGGGCATCCGGTCGTCATCCAGGCGGGGGACTCCGCCGAGGGGCGGGAGTTCGCCGCATCGGCCGCCGACGTGATCTTCACGAGGCACTCCACCCCGGAGGCCGGCCGGGAGTTCTACGCCGACGTCAAGGGGCGGCTCGCCCGGTACGGGAGGGACCCCGGCGACCTGAAGATCATGCCGGGGGTGACGTACGTCCTCGGGGACACCGACGCCGAGGCGCGGGAGCGGGCCGCCGAGATCCGTCACCAGCAGGTCTCCCCGCAGAACGCGATCCTCGCCGCGGAGCAGATCTGGGGCCGCGACCTGTCCGCCTACGATCCCGACGGGCCGTTTCCGGACATCGACCCCGACCTCGATTCGACGCTCGTGCAGGGCAGGGTGCGGGTCGCCGATCCGCTGGCGGTGGCCGAGAAGTGGCGGGCGCTCTCCGAGGCGAAGGGACTCTCGATCCGTCAGACGATCGTCGAGTCCTCCGGCCGGCAGTCCTTCGTGGGCAGTCCGGCGACGGTGGCAGCGGCCCTGGACGAGTTCGTCGCCACGGACGCCGCCGACGGCTTCATCCTCGTCCCGCACCTCACCCCCGGGGGGCTCGACGACTTCGTCGACCAGGTCGTCCCGCTGCTCCAGGAGCGCGGAGTGTTCCGTACGGAGTACTCCGGCACGACGCTGCGGGCACACCTCGGGCTGACCGTACCCGCAGGGAAAGGCGGAGCGTCATGAGCACGGACCCCCAGCAGGACGGGCAGGCCGGGCAGGAGTGGCGGCACTGGCACGAACAGCGCGAGGCCGCGGTCTCCTCCCCGTACGGCCCGCTCTCCCTCACCGGCACCCACTGGCTCGCGGACTTCCCGGAGGGACGGCTTCCGGCCGTTCCCGGTGAGTGGCGGGAGGACGGCGGGGAGGTGCTCCTGTCGGCGGACGCCGAGGACGCGCTCACCGTCGACGGCAAGCCCTTCACCGGCACGGTCCGGCTGACCGCCGACCACGGGCCGGTCCACGAGTCCCGGGTCGAGTCGGCGGGGCGACGGCTCGTGGTGCTGCGGCGCGAAGGGCTCTGGGCGGTACGGGACTTCGACCCCGGCTCGGAGGCGCGGCGGGCCTTCCGGGGCATCGAGGCCACCGCGTTCGACGAGCGCTGGGTGGTGCCCGGTGTCTTCCGTCCGTACGGGGAAACCCGCAGCGTGCGGGTCGAGAACGCCGACGGCCGGGAGCGCGGTCTCGGGCTCGCCGGCGAGCTGGTCTTCGACCTGCACGGCGGCGCGCACACCCTTCAGGTGGCCGTCGAGGACGACGGCTCCCTGTGGGCGGTCTTCGCGGACGCGACCAGCGGCCGGGACAGCTACCGCTTCCGTTTCCTGCGCCCGGCGGCCCCGGCGGCGGACGGTTCGGTGACGGTGGACTTCAACCGCGCGCTGCTTCCGCCGTGCGCCTTCGCGGACCACTTCATCTGCCCGTTCCCTCCGCCCGGGAACACGCTGGACACCGCCGTCGCGGCGGGGGAGCGGCGGCTGAACCTCTCCTGACCAGGGTTCGACGCGAAGAGGGCACGGACGAGGGGTGCCCCCGGCCGCGACGGCGGGGGCACCACGTTCCACCAGCCGGTTCCCGGGGCCCTCGCCCGGTACCGGGTCAGCCTCTCCCCGGCGTCCCGGGGCCGCCGGCGGAAGCCGGCTCCGACTCGGGTTCGCGCTTCAGCGAGGACATCACCAGGGTGATCGCCGCGCCGACGACCGCCCAGGCCGAAAGGACCAGCATCGAGCCGGTCATGTCGTTGCCCTTGAAGTACGCGATCGAGCGCGCCGCCCAGGTGCCCGCGCCCGGTGGCAGGGCGGGGCCGATCGCGTTCCAGAACGGGGGCAGCATCGGCAGCGGGAAGGCGCCGCCCGCGCTGGGGTTGCCCGCGATCACGATCAGCAGGATCGCCAGGCCGATGCCGACGATCCCGAAGACCGCCTGCAGGGCGAGGGTGGCGGCGCCGACGGCGAAGACGACCAGGGTGCCGAGCCCCCACAGGGCGGCGACGCCGCCGGGCAGGGCGCCCAGGATCGGGCCGACGATGACCGCGCCGCCGAGACCGCCGAGGACCGAGTAGAGCGCGAGGACGCCCAGCCGGATGACCGCGCGTTCGCGGTTCGCGGGCCGGGAGCCCGCGCTGATCGCCAGGATCGCGGCGCAGATGTAGCCGCCCACGCACCAGCCGACGACGAGGTAGAAGGCGGAGAGTCCGTCGAAGTCGCCCGGCGAGGCGGGGGCCACGTCGACCGTCCGGACGGTCCGCTGCTGTGCCCCCTCCACCCGGGTGAAGATCGTCTCCAGGGCGGAGGAGAGCACGGTGCCGCCGCCGGAGGCGACGAGCAGGGTGTCGGTGCGGCCGCGGGGGGCGACGATCAGGGCGCCGTCGAGGTCCCGGTCCAGGATCTGCTTCCGCGCCTCGGCCTCGTCGGTGACCGTACGGGGGTCGAGCGGGTCGCCGGGGAGCCTCTCCAGCTGCCCGAGGAGCTGGGCGGAGACCTGCGGCGGCGCGACGACGCCGAAGGGAACGTCCCTCGGCTTGGGGTGGTGCAGCGCCCCGACGTACGAGGCGATGAACAGGAGCTGGAGGGCGAGGACGCCGACGACCAGGAGGGCGGCTCGGGGCGTGACGGCGCTTTTCAGTTCGTCGACGAGGCTCATGCCCTCACGCTCCGGGGCAGGGGGTGTTTCCGCAGGTGGGCCGCGCCCGAATGGCTGAGGGGAGGCAGGCCCACCCGGCTTATCGTACGGACGTTCGAAATGGGTTAGGGTGAAGAGCAAGGGGGTGGGAACGTACGTACGAATCGATGCGCGAGTGCGGGAGGTGCGCCATGCCGGGATTCACGCACCTGCACACCGCGTCGGGCTTCTCCCTCCGGTACGGCGCCTCGCACCCCGAGCGGCTCGCCGCCCGCGCCGCCGAGCGCGGCATGGACGCGCTCGCCCTGACCGACCGCGACACCCTCGCGGGCACGGTCCGCTTCGCCAAGGCCTGCGCGAAGGAGGGCATCCGCCCCCTGTTCGGCGTGGACCTGGCGTACGAGGCGTCCCGCGTCCCCGGGTCCGCCGACGCCCCCGGACCCGCCGCCGACCGCGCGTCCGCCCGGCGGGTGCCCGTCCGGGGCGGGGCCTTCATCGACGAGTCCGCGCCCCGCGCCGTCTTCCTCGCCCGCTCCCGCACCGGCTGGGCCTCCCTCTGCGCGATGGTCACCGCCGCCCACGCCGGAGGAGGGGAGCGGCCCCTGCTGCCCTGGCCCGCCCTGCGCGACGACGACGTGTTCGTCCTGCTCGGCCCCGCGTCCGACGTCGGCCGCGCCCTCGCCGCCGGACGCCCCGACCGGGCCGCCCGGCTGCTCGCCCCCTGGCGCGAGCGGTGCGGCGACGCGCTGCGGCTCATGGCCGTCGACCACAGCCGCACCGGCGCGGGGCCCGGCTCCCTCCGGCTCGCCGCCCGGACCGTCGGCTTCGCGGCCGAGCAGGGCGTCCGGCCCGTCATCGGCAACGCCGTCCGCTACGCCGACACCGGCCAGGGCCAGGTCGCCGACGTCCTCGACTCCGCCCGCCGCCTGGTCCCCATCGACCCCCGCAGGGAACTCGACAGCGGCGAGGCCTGGCTCAAGGGCCTCGAAGGACCCGACGGGATGCGGGCCGCCGCCGAGCGGATCGTCGAGGCCGCCGGCTTCCGCAGGGACACCGCCGACCGGCTCCTCGACCGGACCGCGGCGGTCGCCGCCGCCTGCCTGGTCGACCCCGAGGACGACCTCGGCATGGGCTCCGCCCACTTCCCCGAACCGCACCTCGTCGGCGCCGAGCACCGCACCGCCCAGCGCGTCCTCACCTCCCGGGCCGCCGCCGGCATGATCCTGAAGGGGTACGAGAAGCGGCGCGACTACTGGGACCGGATGCACCGCGAGCTGGACGTCATCGCCCACCACGGCTTCGCCACCTACTTCCTGACGGTCGCCCAGGTCGTCGACGACGTCCGGGGCATGGGCATCCGGGTCGCCGCCCGCGGCTCCGGCGCCGGCTCCCTCGTCAACCACCTCCTCGGCATCGCCCACGCCGATCCGGTCGAGCACGGCCTGCTGATGGAACGCTTCCTCTCCAAGCGCCGCACCGCCCTGCCCGACATCGACATCGACGTGGAGTCCGCCCGCCGCCTGGAGGTGTACCGGGCGATCATCGACCGCTTCGGCACCGCGCGCGTCGCCACCGTCGCCATGCCCGAGACCTACCGGGTCCGCCACGCGGTACGGGACGTGGGCGCGGCCCTCTCCATGGATCCGGCCGAGATCGACCGGATCGCCAAGGCCTTCCCGCACATCCGCGCCCGGGACGCGCTCGTCGCCCTCGACGAGCTGCCCGAGCTGCGCGCGCTCGCGGGGGAGAAGGAGAAGTACGGGAAGCTCTGGGAGCTGGTCCAGGCGCTCGACGCGCTGCCGCGCGGAACCGCCATGCACCCCTGCGGGGTGCTGCTCTCGGACGCCTCGCTGCTCACCCGTACCCCCGTGGTGCCCACCAGTGGCGAGGGGTTCCCCATGTCCCAGTTCGACAAGGAGGACGTGGAGGACCTCGGGCTGCTCAAGCTGGACGTCCTCGGGGTGCGGATGCAGTCCGCGATGGCCCACGCCGTCGCCGAGGTCGAGCGGGCCACGGGCACCCGGCCGGACATCGACGCGATCCCGGAGGGCGACCCCGAGACGTACCGGCTCATCCGCTCCACCGAGACCCTCGGCTGCTTCCAGATCGAGTCGCCGGGCCAGCGCGACCTGGTCGGCCGGCTCCAGCCCGCCACGTTCCACGACCTCGTCGTCGACATCTCGCTCTTCCGGCCGGGGCCCGTCGCCGCCGACATGGTCCGCCCCTTCGTGGAGGCCCGGCACGGCCGCGCCCCCGCCCGCTACCCGCACCCCGATCTGGAGGAGACGCTGAAGGACACGTACGGCGTGGTCGTCTTCCACGAGCAGATCATCGAGATCGTACGGATCATGACCGGCTGCCGCCGGGACGAGGCCGACCAGGTGCGGCGCGGGCTCTCCGACCCCGAGTCGCAGGGCCGGATCAAGCTCTGGTTCGCCCGGCAGGCCTCGGCGCGCGGATACACGGACGAGGTCGTCGCCCGGACCTGGGGGATCGTGGAGGCCTTCGGTTCGTACGGCTTCTGCAAGGCGCACGCGGTGGCCTTCGCCGTCCCGACGTACCAGTCGGCCTGGCTCAAGGCGCACCACCCGGCCGCCTTCTACGCCGGGCTGCTCACCCATGACCCCGGCATGTACCCCAAGCGGCTGCTGCTCGCGGACGCGCGGCGGCGCGGGGTGCCGGTGCTGCCGCTCGACGTGAACCGGTCGGCGGTCGCCCACCGTATCGAACTGGTGTCTGATTCACCGGTGCGGTGGGGACTCCGGCTCGGCCTGACCGACGTCCACGGCATCGGTGAGAACGAGAGCGCCCGCATCGAGGCCGGACAGCCCTACGCCTCCCTCCTCGACTTCTGGGAACGGGCCCGCCCCCGCACCCCCGTCGCCGAACGACTCGCCCAGGTCGGCGCCCTCGACGCCTTCGGCGCCAACCGCCGCGACCTCCTCCTCCACCTCACCGAACTCCGGCGCGTCCAGCGGGGAGCCGCCTCCCACGGCGGGCAGCTCCCCCTCGCCCAGGGCGGGAAGACCGCCCCCGTCGGTCTCCCCGACCTCGACGAGACGGAACGCCTCAGCGCCGAACTCGGCATCCTCGGCATGGACGCCTCCCGCCACCTCATGGGCGACCACCGCGCCTTCCTCGAAGAACTCGGCGTCGTCTCCGCCCAGCGCCTCCGCGAGACCCCGCACGGCCGGACCGTCCTCGTCGCGGGCGCCAAGGCCGCCACCCAGACCCCGCCGATCCGCTCCGGCCGGCGGATCATCTTCACCACCCTCGACGACGGCACCGGCCTGGTCGACCTCGCCTTCTTCGACGACGCCCACGAGCGCTGCGCCCACACCGTCTTCCACTCCTGGCTGCTCCTCGTCCGGGGCGTGGTGCAGCGGCGCGGCCCCCGCAGCGTCAGCGTGGTCGGCGCCGCCGCCTGGAACCTCGCCGAACTCGTCGAACTGCGGGCGTCCGGCGGTCTGCACGCGGTGGGGGAGCGCCTCGCCGAACCCGCGCCGTCCGGCGAGAGCGGCGACTCGGGCCGCCGCATCACGATGCCCACCGGGTACGAGATGAACCCCTGGGCCGACCTCAAGCCGGCCGGCGAAGGCGTCACGAGCGGAAGGAAGCTGTGGCACAGCAGTCAGGGGAGCGCGGGATGATCCTCTGCGTACGGTTCCGGCTCGCACCGCCGGGGGAAGTCCTCTTCCCCCGACTCGTCGACCTCCTGGGCGAGTTCACCCCGACCGTCGAGGCCGCCCCGCCCGGCGAGGCGCTCGCCGACGTGCGCGGCGCGCTGCGCTACTTCGACCGGACCCCGGCCGAGCTCGCCTCCGTGATCCGGGTCAGGGCGCTCGCCCTGTACGGCGTCGACTGCGTCATCGGCGCCGGGCCCAACCCGATGCTGGCCCGGATGGCCGCCCGTGAGGCCCGGCCCGGTGTCACCCTCGTCGTCGACGATCCCGCCGCCTTCCTGCGCGACCGGCCGGTCGTCGCGCTCGACGGCGTCGGCCGGACCACCGCGCGTACCCTCTGCGGCTACGGGCTCGACTCCGCCGGACGCGTCGCGGACGCGCCGCTCGCCGTGCTCCAGCGGCTCCTCGGCGCGAAAGCCGGCCGTGAGGTGTGGGAACGGGCCCGGGGCATCGACCGCACCCCCGTCGTTCCGCACGCGGCCTCCCGGTCGGTCGCGGCCGAACGCGCCTTCCCGCGCGACGAGACCGACCGGACGGAACAGCGCAGGGCCCTCCTCTCGCTGGCCGAGGAGCTGGGCACCCGACTGCGGACGGAGGGGCAGGTGTGCCGCGCGCTCGCCGTCACCGTGCGGTACGCCGACCGGACCACCACCACCCGGAGCCGCGCCCTGCCCGAACCCGGCGCCCACTCGGCGGCCCTCACCACCCTCGCGTACGCCCTCCACGACTCCTTCGGCCTCCAGCGGGCCCGGGTGCGGGGCATCGCCCTGCGCGCCGAGGGGCTGACGGGCGCCGAGGGGGCCGCGCACCAGCTGTCCCTGGACCCGGCGGACGACAAGGCCCGGCGGATCGAGGCGGTGGCCGACCGGGCACGGGCGAGATTCGGCCCGCGTGCGATCCTCCCCGGCTCCCTCGCGGCATAACTGCCTTACAGCCAGGCAGTTCTGACGCCAAATCACTTTTTACCGACGCGTAACTTCCCAGCCGAGGCTACCCGTGCGTAGCTTGGCTGAAGCGCATCCCCACTTGTGGTCCGGACCGCAGGGCGTCCCACCCCACCTCTCCCTTGAGCCGCAAGGAGACCGCCCGATGCTGCCCCGGAGTCCCTGGAAGCACGCCGCCAGAGCGCTGTCCGTCCTGATCCTCGCCGTCGCCGCCACGCTCGCCCCGACCACCGCCGCCTCCGCCCAGGCCGAGACCGCCACCACCAGCAGGGGCTGGAACGACTTCTCCTGCAAGCCCTCCGCCGCCCACCCGCGCCCCGTCGTCCTCGTCCACGGGACCTTCGGGAACTCCGTCGACAACTGGCTCGTCCTCGCGCCGTACCTGGTCAACCGCGGGTACTGCGTCTTCTCCCTGGACTACGGCCGACTGCCGAACGTGCCGTTCTTCCACGGGCTCGGTCCCATCGCCACGTCCGCGGGACAGCTCGACAGCTACGTCGACCGGGTCCTCGCCGCCACCGGCGCCCCCGAGGTCGACCTCGTCGGACACTCCCAGGGCGGCATGATGCCCCGCTGGTACCTCAAGTTCCTCGGCGGGGCCGACGAGGTGAACGCGCTCATCGGGATCGCCCCCGACAACCACGGCACCACCCTCCTCGGCCTCACCAGGTTGCTCCCGCACTTCCCCGGCGCCGAGGACCTGATCAGCGCCACCACCCCGGGCCTCGCCGACCAGATCGCCGGCTCGCCCTTCCTCACCGCGCTCAACGAGGGCGGCGACACCGTCCCCGGGGTCCGCTACCACGTCATCGCGACCCGCTACGACGAGGTCGTCACCCCGTACCGCTCACAGTTCCTGTCCGGCCCGAACGTCACCAACGTCCTCATCCAGGACAAGTGCGCGCTCGACCTGTCCGAGCACGTGGCGATCGGCACGGTGGACCGGGTCGCCTTCCACGAGGTGGCCAACGCCCTCGACCCGGCCCGCGCCACCCCGACGACCTGCCTCTCGGTGGTCGGCTGACCGAGATCCGGACGACGGCCGGGATCCCCGCGGGGGTCCCGGCCGCACCGTCGCGGCACGTCGCGGCAGTTGTGTCACCCCATCGGCTCCATAAGACCGCCCACTGATGGCGCAGCGTCATCGGATGGGGGCTAATCGGTGTCAAGCGTGCGTTTCTGGCGCATCACGAGACAGCCTCAGTGAACGCCTGCGGAATGTTCACGAATGGAGCCTGTGACATGACCACCGACCTTCCCCCCGCCCACCCGGCGGAAGACGAGATAGAACCGACCGCAGGGCCCGCCCGCGGCCCGACCCTCCACTCGGCTGTCTCCCAGACCCCGACCCCGGCCCCGACTCCGCCCCCCACCCTCACTCCCACCCCGCCCCCCGCCTCCACGCTCTTCCCGCCGCCCCTCCCCACCCGGCCGGCCCTGCCCCCGGCCGTCCCGGTCGTGACGGTGGTCCCGGTCAGGGAGCCGAAAGGCGAGGACGAGCCGGTGACCCCGGCCAAGGAGCCCCAGAGCAGGGACGAGACCGGTGACGAGGCGGTGCACACGCTGCTGCGGACCGCGGCGACCGAGCGCCCCGTGGCGGAGGTCGCGGCACTGGTCGCCCGGCTCCAGGAGACCGGCGAACTGTCCAGCCCCGCCGACGTGGCACTCCGCGCGGCCGCCGTCACCCGCCCCCTGGACGAGGTCCGGCAGCTGCTCGCCCTCCTGAACGCCTCGGGGTACGACCTCCACCAGGCCGAGACCACGCTGCGCGCCGCGGCGGTCGGCCGGCCGATCGAGGACGTGGTGCGGCTCGTCGGCATCCTCGGGACCGACAGCAGCGACTGGCAGCCCGCCGAGCGCAAGGCCGGACCGGGCCGGGACGGCGACACCGGTGGAGACGCCGGCCCCAAGCGGGGCAAGGGCGCCGCCGACCGCCCGAGGTCGACCCTCGACGGCGGACTGGCCACGGGGCCCGGCAGCCACAGCACCTCCCCGGCGCTGCGGTCCGCGCTGCGCTGGCCGACGGCGATCGCGCTGTTCGTCTGCGGCCTCCTCCACCTGCCGACGGACCTCGCGGGTCTGCGCTCCGGCGGCGGCGACGCGGAGACCGTGTCCGTGGTCGTCACCGTGCTCTGCCTGGTGGGCGCGGTGTGGCTCGCCGCCCGGGACACCCTGCTCGTCTGGGCCGCCGTCGCGGGGCTCGCCATCGTTGTCATCGCGCTCCACGGAGTCGCGAGCGCCCGCACCGTCGACCTGCTGAGCAGCAGCCTCGGCACCACCCTCGCCTGGGCGAAGGCCCTGGCACTGCTGAGCGCCGTGGCCGTGGTCCTCCTGACCGGCGCGGCGGTGGTCCGTCATACGAGGATGGCAGGCGCGGCGGACAGCACCTGAGGCCCACCGCAGGCCACCTCCGCCCGGGCAGCCTCGTGCCGCCCGGGCGGACGCGCGCCCGCTCCGGGCGTGCGCCCGCCCGGCAGGTCCTCAGGCCCGGCGACGCCGGGTCGAGCCGAAGAGGACGGCCGCGCCGACCGCGAGCACGGCGGCGCCGCCGATCGCGAGGTACGGGGTGGCGGCGTCGCCACCGGTCTCGGCCAGCCGTTCACCGGAGCCCGAACCGGCGGCGGGGGCGAGCCCGTCGGGCTCCTGCGCCGGCGTCTCCGTGGACTCCTGCGCCGCCCCGCCTGTGGACCCCCCTGTGGATTCCAGCGCCGTACCCTGCGTGGGCTCGCCCGCGGACTCCTCCGCGGGTTCCCGCGCGGGAGCCGTCGTGGCCGAGCCGCCCGCGGCCGGCGCCGCCGCCGTCTCCTCCGCGCCCGTGGCCGGGTCGGCGTCCCCGTGGCCGCCGTGCTCGACCGAGGACTCGTCCTGGCCCTCCTCGATCTGCTCGTCGCTCGGCGCGGAGGCGGTCGGCGCCGGGGCCGTACCGCCGTTGTCCTGCCCGAACACCACGTCCGAGCAGGTGTAGAACGCCTCGGGGGAGTCGGAGCGCTGCCAGACCGAGTAGATCAGGTGGCGGCCGGACCTGTTCGGCACCGTGCCCTCGAAGACGTAGTCGCCGCTCTCCATCCGCGGGTTCGTCACCGTCGCGAACGGCCGCTCCTCCAGGTCCGACCACGTCAGCGGCTTCGACGGGTCGTACCCGTCCTTCGTCACGTACAGCTCGAACGAGCCCCGGTGCGGCGCGGTCCCCTTGTAACGGAAGGTGTGCGCGCCGGACTTCATGCCGCTCGCCGGCCAGTCGGCCCGCGCCAGGTCGAGTCCCCGGTACTTGTCGTTGCCCGCGCTGCACAGCTTGCCGTCCGGGATCAGCTCCCGGTGCTTCCCGGCGGCGTTCGCGATGTTCACCGCGTTCCAGTCGTAGAAGGCCTGCGCCCCGCTCGCCGCCACCGCCGCCTTGCACGCCTCCGACCTCGGGGACTCGGGCCCCTCCGCGTAACAGGCCGAGACCCGGCTCACCGGATCGGTCATCGACCCGTGCGCGGACGCGGACCCGGCGCTGAGCCCGGTCAGGGCCAGTACGGTGCCGGCGGTGACGGCTGCGGCGGTACGGCGAGAGGTCATGGGGGGACAGCTCCTTCACGAGGGTGGGGCGTGGGGGGTCGCCCAGCAAGCTAGCCGCCGCGTCCGCGAAAAAGCCGGTGGAGAAGACAGGGGGACGATTCTTAGGACCGCTTTAAGGCGGAGGTAAGAGTGCCCTCAGGGAGCGCCTGCCGTCGGGCTCCGAAGCGCCGGGCTGCCGGGCCCTGTTGGTTCGTGGACGTCCGCCGACGTCCGCTGGATGTCGTGTGCGGTGGCTCCCTGTGTGGCTCTCCCGGGGAGCCACACAGGGAGCGACGCCAACGTCTTCACTGCTTCTAGGCGTTGCTGCAGCCTGGATGCCCTCACAGCAATTCATGGGATCTGGTGTTCGATATAGGCCCCGGAAAGTGTCACTTTGATCGCAAGATGTGCACCTTGCCAAGTGGAGGTGCACCAGGCACTTGCGCAGCTTGATCGCTCCGAGGATCCTGGAGTCTTCTCTGCTACCAGGGCCGGCGAGCGTGGGGGGACCATGGCTACCCGTGTGGGCACTGTTGCCTTCTTTGAAATTGTGCGCGCTAAAGATGCAGCAAATGCGCGAATGGATCATTCGGATTGGCAGGTTTTTCTAGATAAAGTAGAGCGTACGCCGGTGGCAGGGAGGATCTGTACCCACAGGTCTGAAAGTCTCATTGGGCAGGCAGTTAGAAGTTCTGGTTCCCTGCATCTGTTAGTCGGACGTATCGGGACTAGTGAGCTTCAGACTGTCGACCTCGATCACGGTCACATCGAGGATATTCGACTCGAAGGGAATAAGGGGACGATTGATACGACAACCGTTTCATTTCTGAATTTTGGGAACGTGATCGGAATTCTTCAGGGTAAGCCTGGATCTCCGCGAGCCTCTGCAATCCAGCGGTGGCTGAATTCATGTCAGGCTGTCGAGTATGAGATCGCCCTGTGGCCCGTTATTGCGAATAATGTTTGGGAGAAGCTTGAGAAGGCGAGTGCTGTTCATAGTTTTGAGTTCAGCTACCGTCCCAGTCCAGCTATTGCTCCGCCGGACGGTGAGGGGGGCCTCTCGAGCTTCGTGCGACTGGGGGATTCCCGTTACCCAGATCACAGGATCACTTTGAAGATTGAGATCCCGAGGAAGGATGGTCCCGGTCCCGTGGCGAGACTTCGCGGTCAGCGGAGGTTGCAGGGGGACATTCAGTCGCTGATGACTGAACTGGGCTACCTAGAGGGGTCGACAGGTGTCGATAGGGCTCGCGCCCTAGTCACCCTCCCTGACAGTGAGGGTGAGGAAAATGACGAGCCTCTAGATTTCATTAAGCATCACATTACGGCTAAATGCCGGGTGGAGGTGAGTCCGGTAGCTAGCGGACCGCGCTATGAGGCAAACGTCGCTGCGATCATGCAGGTGGCCCGCGACAAGGAGCGCGACATCAGGGCGGCTGTCAGTGTCGACCGGTAGGCTCGGTCCCCTCTAAGGCAGGGGGTGCTGTTGTGTCGGGCAGAAGATTAATACCGCGTCGAATCCAAGATTTTTGGAGTGAAACGCCGGCCGTCGATTGGTTGATCGTTGCGCTGGTGGTAGGGGCGCATGTGTTCATCTCGCGCGCGGCCTCGGAGTCACATGTATTGCAGGGGGTGGTCGCGGATCGCAGGAAAGACATCTATACCACGGTCGCTTCGATATCGGCGCTGGTTGGCGGCTTCGCCACTGCAGCGATCGCGCAATATGCGAGCTCAAACGGTCGCGACATGCGAGAGTTGCGTAGACGTTTCGGGCGCAGCTTGCGGCGCAATTGGTCGAGTATCTTAAGCGGAATGCTTTTGCTTTCGGCTGGCTGCCTCTTTCTTCTCGTCATCGATAAGTCCAAGTCGATTGGTGAATACGGATGGCTCGCGGAGGCTCTCTTGGTGCTTGGTGCAGCCAGAGCGGTTCGCCTCGTGTGGCTATTCAACATGTTGATCAATGTCTCAGATAGGGATGCGGTCGAGCCTGAAAGGTCACCTGCTCTGCAGTTCCGCAGCGGTGACTAGGGGGTGTTGGTCATTGTTCTCTTTGAAGGGGGCGGTCGCGTATGGAGGCAAGCGGCTAAGCAAGAGGTAGGCCTGAAAGGGTAGTCGTGTATTTGATGAGATTTATCCGGAGGTTGAGTGGGTGAACTGGGGACGCTCGTTCCTTGCGAACCCCGCCCAACCCTCCTCAACCTCGCAAAGTGTGGGTGCCGAGTCTCTTCAGCAACGAACGCCTGGGGGTAGGGAGACGGTGATGGGTGAGTCATCTGCCCGCAGGCGCCATTACGCTGGCCAACACAAGCAGTCGATAGGGGAGAGTGCGCCAAGGATGGGACCCAAGACACAGAGGGTCTACGAGACGATCCGCTCATGGATTGAGTCGGGACGGTACGGCCCCGGCGACAAACTGCCGTCCGAACGGATGTTGAGTGCTGAGCTTGAGATCGGTCGCACCGCGCTGCGTCAGGTACTCGCACGTCTCGTCAGCGAGCACTTCATCAAGGCCCATGATCGAAGCTCGTACAGGATCCTTGGCGGCGACAGCGCTCCAACGCCGGCGGAGATGGAGCCTTGGAAGATCCACGGCTCCCGCCACGTCTACGAGAACCGTTGGGTCAATCTGGACTTGGTCGACGTAGAGCCCCCTGGGGTCGAGCGCTTCGAGCATCACGTGGTCCGGCTCTTCCGAGTGGCCGTGACGGCTGTGGTTGATGAGCAAGACCGTGTACTCATGCTGTGGCGGTACCGCTTCGTCCCCCAGCAATGGGGTTGGGAGCTTCCTGGAGGGATCGTGGATACGGGCGAGGACGCCGCCGCCACGGCCGTACGCGAGACCGAGGAAGAAACCGGTTGGCGTCCCGGCCCCGTTGAGCACGTCGTGAGTTATCAGCCGATGATCGGCATGGTCGACTCGCCGCACGAAATCTTCGTGGCCCGTGGCGCCGAGAAGGTCGGCGAGCCCACGGACGCGGAGGAGGCCGGCGAGGTCGCGTGGATCCCCCTCGACGACATCCCCCGGCTTATGTCCGAGGGCAAGCTCATGGGGTCAGGCACCCTCGTGGCCCTTCTCCATATCCTGGCGTCCCGAACTAGAGGCGACCGGTAAGCAGCTCCACACGACGGCGATACCGCACGGATCCCGTGCGGTTCGCCAGCAGCCGGGCCTTTTGCAGGTGGGACCGGGCGTCGTCCAGCTCTCCCCGGGCCAGATGCGCCTGCGTGAGATCGCAGTGCAGCCCGGACCTCGCGCGCACGAAGGACGCGTCCGCGCTGTCCAAGGAGGCGTACAGCTCATCCATCGCTGACGCGTCTCCGAGCTTGGCGAGGACGTTGCCACGCCACCTCGCCAGGTGGTCCGTGTTGAGGAAGATGCTCAACATGTCGGCATCGCGCACCTCCCCGTCGTCGGGTAGCAGGGATGCCGCCCGTTCAAGAGCCGCCTGCGCCTCCCACCCTCTGCCCTCCCCAGCCGCTGCGCACAGTTCGGCCTCGGCGGCCGCGAGCCAAGCCCGAAGCCGCGGCGACTGACGCTCAGGCTGGACGCGCTGCGCGTCTCGCACCAGCTCGATCGCGAGCTTAGGTCGGCCAGCGTCCGCGAGCACGTACGCCTGCTCCCCCATGGCATGGGCAAGGTAGAGCGGGGACTCGGCATCCTGCGCGGCCTTCTTGGCGAGCTCGTACCTCCGCCATGCCCTGTCCACAGCGCCGGCGTCCAGCGCCTGCCATGCGGCGAGGGTGGACGCTCCTGCGAGCGCTGTCGCGATGGGCTTCCGCATCCCCGGCAGTACGGCGAAGGTGAGCGCCTCTTCCATGGCCGCCAGGTGGCCGTTCATCTGGTCGACCAAGCCGGTCGCGCCCATCTGACGGTCCATGGTGCGGAGTAGCTCCGTCTGGGCCAGGAACGACGGGACCATGGATTCACTCAGGCTGCCCGCCGCATCGATCCGGCTCAGCAAATCCGCGTAGCCGTCCGCCTGCGACTCCTGCATGGCCGCCGTGCCGCGCAGTTCGTCGTCCGTGATGCCCAGGAGCGGCCGGAGGATCGCGGCGTACCGGTCCGTCATGGTGCGCCGTCCGTTTTCCCACTCCGAGATGTAGGTCTTAAGGCTCGCCGCCGAGGCGATGTCGAGCAGCCGTTGCTCCGCGAACCGCCGCATCTCGTAGATCAATCGATCCTGTGACCACCCTCGCGCGGTCCTCACTGCCTTTAACCCCGTAGCCACGCTGCCTCCCGTAAAGCCCCAGGTGAGAGCCGGTTAACCCCCTTGAGGTTAACCCCAGTTGGCTACCGAGACACCCAACTCGGGCCGTTCTCTGGAGTCGCACACCGACACGCAACCCGAAGGAGGGGTTGCATCTGGTGCGCACCAGATGTCAATCTATTGGTGCGCACCAGATGGACCGCAGGGTCCGGCTCCGGTGCGTCTCAACTCAACAGCGTGATCCACCGCAGCACGACGGCCGTGACAGCTCCGGCCGGTGGCGAGTGGAGACCAGCCGACAGAGACCGGGCCCGCGTCACAACCGGGCCCCACACCCCGTAGGGGGGCACGCAGTCGGCTCTAAAGAACCGCGTGGCCGACATTGACGCCGCAACGCGCTTCGGGAATCGGACCTCCCCGGAGTCAGCGGCACCACGCGAGTCGGAGGTCCGATGCAGTACCCCACGACTTCCGCAGCCCTCGCTGCGGCCGGTTGCCTCCTCCGCCTGTCTCGTACAGGCGGGGTTGAGGGGAGCCGGAGATTCCTGGTTCTGACGGCGAGAGGCCCCGGGTGGCTAGACCCGGGGCCTCGGTTCGGGCCGTCCCACCCTGAGAGGAAGTACGACCCATGAACGTGATCGTTGCTGGTCAGCGGATCGTTACGCAGACCGAGCTGATCGAGGCCGCGCTCGGCTTCGACGCCGACCCGGTCGCACCGCTTGAGTTCGACTCCGCCGCCGGTCAGGACGCGCTGCGCGACATCGTCGGCGTCCTGGAGGCGGAGGCCGTGACCGGGGTCGACGTCGAGGACGTCGCGCACTACCGGGGCCTGCTCGGCGCCCGGGTCCTGGCCTTCCCTCGCAGCTTCGCCCTCGGCTTCGAGCGAGGTGTCGCGTGAACACCCTCGCCTACTACCTCCTGCTGAGCCTGTGCGTCGGCGTCGAGATCTGGGGCCAGATCATCGGTGTCCAGGACCTCACCTACGTCGGTGCCATCGCCGCTCTCGGCGTGATCGGCGTCGACCGTCTGCTGCTCCGCGCCGACCGGTACGAGGAGTTCGCCGAAGCGGGTGAGGAGCGGTGAAGACCCTCGCCCAGACCGTGCTGTTCGTGCTGACCGTCCTGGAGCTGACGCTCGGCCTGCTGGCCGGGACGGTGGCGCTGCTGAGCCTGATCACCGAGACGATCGCCCGCGCGGTCGCCGGTCTCGACGAGCGGTTCGCCCGCCGGTTCCGGATCGCCCGGGTTTCCCCGAAGCTCCGCAAGGAGCTTGCCGACGTCCTGTACGGGATCACGACCCCTGCCGGAGGTACCCGATGAGCAGCTACCGCGAAGACCGCCGGGCCGATCGGGCCGCCGAGCGGGCCCAGGACCGCGAGGACCGGCGGCTGGAGCTCGAAGCCACCCAGCAGCGGGAGGCCGCCCGGGCGGAGGAGAAGCGCAAGGACGCCGAGGCCAAGCGCCGCCAGGAGCAGGCCGAGAAGAAGGCCAAGCTCGCGGAGCAGGCGGCGAAGAAGGCGGCCGCCGCCGCCAAGCGCGCCAAGCTCATCCGCTGGCTGAAGACCAACCCGGCCACGCTGTTCGTGGCGTTCGTGATGGTCGCCTCGATCGTCCCGGCGATCCTCTCCCAGGTCGGCGCCCTGACCGGGGCGAGTGTGGCGGCGCCGATGGCCGGCCTGCTCGCCGCGATGCTGGAGGGCGGTGCCTGGGCGATCACGTTCATGGGCAAGCAGGCCGAGGACGCTGGCCGCGAGCCGAGGAAGTACCGGATCGGCACCTGGGCCGTGGCTGCCGTGGCGGCCGCGGTGAACTTCTGGCACGGCCTGGAGGCGTACGGCGAGCACCCGTGGGTCGCGTTCGTCCTCGGCGCATCCTCGCTGTTCGCGATCTACATCTGGGACCTCAAGACCCACGGCTCGAACGGCAAGACCAAGGAGCAGAAGCAGGCCGACAAGGCCCGCCGCGCTCACCTCTCCGCCCGGCGCAAGCACCACCCGCAGATCGTCGAGCAGGCGGTCAAGCTCCAGGCCGCCCTGCCGTACGGGGTCCTGGACGACGAGTCGGCGTTCGCCGCCGCGTGGCGGATCCACACCGGCGCCGAGCCCGGTCTGTCCGCCCAGCTCTACGCCACGGCGACCGAGGCCGTTCTCCAGCTCGGGGCGGCGTTCGAGCTCGGCGACAGCGTCCGCGACGAGCTGCTGGAGACCGGCTTCAAGGCCGCCCGGCTCAACCCCTTCCCCGAACTGACCCAGACCCCCGGATCCCAGACGGGAATTGGGTCGGACACGGGTGAACCGCCCGCCGAGAAGTCACGCGAGACCGGGCCCCGGGGACGGTCCGACGAGGAGCTGAACGCGCTCCTGCCGGACGCCCTGACCGCCGCCGCCGATCTCATCGCCGAGGGCAAGCAGATCTCCGCCACCGGCTTGGCCAAGAAGCTCCAGATCCGCCGCGAGGACGCCGTCGTCCTCCGCGACCGCGTCATCGAGCAGCGTCGCCTGCACGTCGCCTGATCCACCCACCGATTCCAGGGAGGGCCCGTCATGGGTCTGTTCAGCCGCAAGCCGCTCGACCCGCAGTTCGTCACCGAGAATGTCGCCGCCGCCGACAAAGCCGACCCGGCCGTCACCCGCAAGGTCCCCGCGCACACGGTCACGTGGCCGGTCGCCCCGTCCGGCATCCGCACCGTCCTCGTCGAGGGTGCCCGCTCGCCCCAGGACGCCATCGGCCGCGCGCTGCGCGACCGGCGGGGCATCGAGCGGACCACGACCCGCGGCTACCGCGTCCGCTTCGAGACCGCCCCCGAGGTCTGGCTCATCGACGCCGCCGGCGCCCGCCACGTGGCGGGCCCCCACCTCGGCTCCTGACCCACACCCCAAGTACGCGGGGCCCGGCCCTCGCCTGGCAGCACCGGCCGGGCCCCGCTACCTCACCAGGAGGCACAGCAAGCATGACCGAGAACCATGTCGAACCGCACACCCCCTCCACCCCGCTCTCGTCGGCCGAGCCGACGATCGCGACCGTCACCTTCCTCCGCCCCACCCTCCCCGCCCCGGCCCCGGCCCCGGCGGCCGACGACTGGTCGGACCTCCCCGACGACCCCGGCCCGGCCGTCGTCGTCCCGCCGATGCCGACCGTGGCGCCGGGCATCGGCCCGGACGACCGGACCGTGGTCCTGGAGACCGCCCGGGTCATCCTCGACAAGACCCCGGCCGCCGAGCCGGTCGTCCGGCCGGGCAAGTTCACCGGGACCGTGGACCTGGACGACTTCGACGACGCACCCCTCATCCCCGCCTGGATGTACTCGCCGGAGGGTTGGGCCGCCTGGTCCGGCGTCTTCTACCGGGCCCGGCGCCGGGACTTCCGCCGCTGGGTCCGCCGCCAGCCCACCCAGCACGGTCACCTCCGCCAGTTCGGCCGGGGCACCCGCCGCGCGCACGAGTGGGTCGTCGGCTTCGAGGGCGTCCGCGTCCAGTCCGCCGCCCACACCGCGCACGTCCTCACGCGGGAGGCCCGACTCGCCGCCCGGCACGCCCGCTTCACCCCGCGCATCCTCGGCTCCAAGAAGGAGCTCGCGATGAAGGCGGCGGAGAAGGCGACGAAGGCCGCCGAAGAAGCGGTGCTCCTGCACAAGAAGGCGAAGAAGGACCGCAACCGCGCCCGCAACCTGCGCGCCGGTGTCGTCTACGGCCCGCCGCTCACCGCGATCGGCACCGGCTACGTCATGGGCGGCGGCATCGGCCTAGCCGCCGGCCTTCTCTCCACGTTCGCCGGGGGCGCGTTCGTCGGCCGCAAGCCGTACGACGAGGAGGCCGACTGGACGTCGGACTGGCGTTCGCTCGGGGACGGCGACCGGATGACCGCCCCGATGCTCGACCAGACCTTCCGCGCGGCGAAGGTCATCGGCTCCGAGGAGACCCTCGGCGTCGTGCAGATGCCGATGCTCGACACCCGCGGCGCCTGGACGGCCGTCCTCGACCTGCCGCCCGGCGTCCCGGCGAAGAAGGCCATCCGCGCCACCGACGAACTCGCCGCCGCGTTCGGTGTGGAGGAGGCTCAGGTCTCCGTCGCCAAACGGGGCCGGGCCGGGCGGATCGAGCTCTACGTCTCCCGCGACCTGCCGTTCACCGACAAGGCTGCACCGGGCCCGCTGCTCGCGCTGGAGTCGGCCGCCGACTTCTGGGGCCGGATCTCCATCGGCCCCGACGTGCGCGGGATCCACCAGTCCATCTCCGTCGTCGAGCGCTCCGGCCTGATCGGCGGCGAGCCCGGCGCGGGCAAGTCCGCCTCGGGCAACACGATCCTGCTCGCGGCCGCGCTCGACCCGCGCGTCATCCTCTGGCTCGCCGACGGCAAGGGCGGCGGCGACCTGGAGCCCTTCGAGCACCTCTGCGAGCGCTACGAGGGTGACGCCGACCCCGAGGCGTTCAGCCAGATGCTGGATGAACTCCTGGCGGAGATGAAGGCCCGGTACGCGCTGCTGAAGAAGCTCGGCAAGCGCAAGGTCACCGAGGAACTCGCCAACAAGCACCCCGAGCTGCGGCAGCTCCTGTTGTGGGTCGACGAGCTCATGCTCTACACGACCGACGACGAGTTCGGGAAGAAGATCACCCGCAAGCTCCGTAACCTCGTCTCCCGGGGACGGGCGGCCGGGATCATCACCTTCTGCGCCACCCAGAAGCCCGGATCCGACGTCGTCGACACCAGCCTCCGGGACCTGCTCTCCATCCGGTGGGCGCTGCGCTGCACCACCCCCGAGGCCTCCGACACGATCCTCGGCAAGGGCGCCGCCGCGAGCGGCTACTCGGCGAAGACGATCCAGTCCGAGATGCGGGGCGCCGGCCTTCTGTGGGCCGAGGGCACCAACCCCACCATGGTCCGCGCCGACTACTACACCGACGAGCAGGTCGAAACCCTCCTGGAGCGCGCCACCGAGTGGCGCCGCAAGGCCGGGACCCTGCCCAACGGGCCGGTCCCGCTCGTCGACCAACTCCGGGCCCAGGGCGACAACGACGCCCTACTCCTGGCCGTCGTCCTCGACACCTTCGCCGCTCACGCCACCGACGACGGCCCGGCCGAGTGGCTGCCCGGACAGCTTCTCGTCGACGAGCTCAAGGCCGCCGGCCACCCGGTCACCGCCGAGAAGCTCGGCGCCCTCATCCAGCGCACGGACGAGGAGAAGGCCAAGCGGCCGTGGAGCGAGAAAAAGACCCGCGTCACCGGCTACCCGCTCGCCCGCGTCGAGGCCACCGCGACCGGTCGATTCGGGCTCACCGCCTGATTCCACCCCGGACACGACCCGGACAGGCGCCCGGATTGACCCGGAATGACCCCGGGCAAACCGGGCCCTGACCCGGACGTCGGAGGGCTCGACCCGGACGCCCGCGTCCGGGTCGGGCCCGGATCTGTCCGAGTCGCCCGCCGCTCTGAACTGCGACAACGCGGACCCGCCCGGGCCCTGTCCGGGTCTCCGCCCTGGACCAAACCAGCACATAAGGAGTCAGGCACTGTGACCGCCCAGGCCCTCACCGCCCCCGCCGTTCCGGCCCCCGACTTGGCCGTCGAGGCCGCGCTCCTGGTCCGCGAGATCGAGCAGTACCTCACCGCCCGCGTCCGCACCACCGCCCACCCGCTCGTCACCAAGACCACCGCCGAGCTCATTGCCGAAGCCCTCGGCGCCCCGGCCCCGGCCCCGGCGACGGCCACGCCGGTCCTCGCCGCCCCGACCCGCGCGCTGCGCCTCCTGCCCGACTGGGTCTTGAACTTCCCGCTGCTCCGCCAGCTCCACGGCGGCGGGCGTCAGATCAGCGTCGCCGAACACCTGGAGCTCACCGCCCTCGTCATCGAGCGCTACGGATGGCACCGCGGCTCCCTCCGCTCCACCTCGGGACGCCGTTGCATCCTCGGCGCGCAGGCCGTGCTCTTCCGCCTCGGCTACGGCGACGAGACCACCGCCCGCACCGCCGGCCACCACCTCCAGACCGCCCTTGGCACCCGGGGGATCAGCGAGCCCTACCACCGCTGGAACGACGCGCAGGGTCGCACCCGCGCCGAAGTCCTCACCCTCGTCCGCACCGCCGCCACCCACGCCCGCCAGGAAGGCCGGTGACGACCTACCGCAAGAACCTCGCCCCGGCCGGGCTCATGACCCGCCGCCAGCTCCGCGCCGCCGGACTCCGCCCCGGCGGCCACGACCCGATCGCCCAGATCCGCTACTGGCGCCACGGCTGGCGCTACGCCTACCTCTACGACACCCAGCACGCCCTGCCCATCAAGCCGATGACGCCGGGCCGCTGGCGCTCGCACGAAGCGATGATGCGCGCCCGCCGCACCTGCCCCGCCTGCCGCCTGGACCGGGGCTACTGCATCCCCACCTCGCTCGGCACCTGCCCCGACTGCGCCACCACCTGACCCGCCCACATCACCACCGCCCACAGCCAGGGAGGCCCCCGCATGGCCATAACCGTCTCGCTCGTCGCCCTCTTCGGTCTCGTCCTGTACTTCCTCCTCCGCGCCGGAAACCTCGGTTACGGCAGCGCGCTCACCGCCGCCGGGTTCGGGTTCTTCCTCGCCTCCACCGGCGCCGCCAGGCCCATCAACCAGCTCACCGAATCCCTCATCCAGGCCGCTTCCAACCTCTGAGAGGCCCCTCGCGTGTTCGAGATCCGGATCACCTGCCACGCCGACGACGCCCCCCGCGCCATCGACGCGCTCAGCAGCACCTTCACCGTCTGGTCCGCCTACCGCACCACCCAGGACAGCGGACAGACCCGCATCCACATCAGCGCCGACCACCGCCCCGCCGCGCAGGAGTGGCCGACGCCGGATCAGGCCTACGCCACCGCCCCGAGCGTCATCAGCGAGATCGGGTGGGTCGCCCGCACCGCCGCCGACAGGACGTTCGGCACCGAGACCAGCCGCGAGTTCTGGCTCCGCAAGGCCGCCTTGCTCGACCGCATCGCCCTCGGTGACGACAAGGCCCCCGACACCGCCGAGGCCGCGATCCAGGCCGCCCGACAGCTCATGGACGTCGACCACGCGGCCGTCATCTGCGACCCCCGCTACTACGTCCGCCAGCAGTACGCCCGCCACACCACCGACCAGTAGCTACGCCGAGGGCGGCCCCCATCTCGCCAAAGAACCGGGGCCGCCCTCGCACACCAGCACTGTCTAGAGAACTGGAGACACCCAGCATGACTCATGTCCTCCCTATCCAGCGAGACGCCGGGGCCAACCTCTTCGATGTGGCCCTGGAGCTGGCCACCGACGGACTACCGGTCCTGCCGCTGCGCGTCGGAAAGGGCCCCTTCGGCAACTGCCAGAGCTGCGCCAACAACGCGTGCGGCGGACGGCCGAACATGAAGGTCCCCGGCCCCTGCCAGTGCCCGATGCCGTGCCACGCCTGGGCCGCCGCCACCACCGGCCCGGACGTCATCGCCTCCCCGGCCTGGGAGACCGCGTGGAGGTACGCCGGGGCCGTCGGCTACCACCCCGGCGGCGCCGGAGTGACCGTGGTCGACCTCGACAACGCCGACGCCATCACCTGGGCCCGCCAGACCCTCCCGCCCACCCGCACCGTCGCCACGACGCGCGGCGAGCACTGGATCTACCAGGGCACCACGCGCTCGGTGAACCACGTCCGTGAGGGCGTCGACATCAAGTCCCTGATGTCCTACGCCCGGTGGCTCGGCCCCGGCACCGGCACCATGACGGCACTGCCGGAAGCCGTGCGCGCGCTGGCCGTGAAGGAGCCCACCGCCGTCCGACCGGCGCCGCGCGCCGCCGCCGTGCCCACGCTGACCAGGGGCGGGGAATGCCGCCACCGCTCACCCGCCTACCTGGAGCGTGGCATCGTCATGGCCGAGCAGCGGATCGCCGATGCGACCAGCGCGGTCCACACGACCGTGTACCGGACGTTCCTGGCGGTGCTGGCCGCCCATGGCCGGTGCGGCTGCCTCACCGAGACGCACATCGCCCGGCTGTTCACCGCCGCGCAGGCCAAGGGGGAGTCCTCCCGGCACTGCACGGACGCGTGGTCCAACGCCCGCACGGCTCTGGGGATGTAGCCATGTCCGAGGACGAGAAGACCCCGGCCCGCGAGGTCATCACCGACTACGCGCAGGAGCATTTCCGGTACTTCCGCACCGTCGACGGGACCGTGTACGCGCAGCGCAATGGCCACCCCGTGGCCCGTCCGATCCGCTCGCAGGGGACGACGGGCAGCCACCGGCAGGAACTCATGGTCGGCCTGTTCAAGGACGGGTTCGGCGTGTTCAACGGAACCGCGCTCAAGGAGGCACTGGACTTGATCGAAGTGCTCGCACTGACCGAGGACGTACAGCCCACCTACATCCGGGTCGCCCCCGGGTTCGACGGCGCGACCTGGCTGGACCTGGGCCGCGACGACGGCAAGTCCGTCCGCATCCACCCCACCGGCTGGAAGATCCTCACCCCCGACCCCCGTGAGGTGTCCTGGCGGCGCACCCAGCTCACCGGCGAGCTGCCGCTGCCGGTGGAGAAGACCGACGGTAAGGGCATCGACCTGCTGATGCGGCTGTGCAACTTCGCCAGTGCCCAGGGCGAGAGCCTGGCCCTGGCCTGGCTGATCGGTTGCCTGGGGCCGTCCGCCCCGGTCCCGGCTCCGTTTCTCACCGGCCCGCAGGGCGCGGGCAAGTCCACCGCCGGCCGGATGCTGGTGCGGATCATCGAGGGCATGAGCGGCGACCTGCGCCGTGCCCCGAAGGACGAGGAGAACCTGATCACGGCCGTCGCGGCCGGATGGGTCACCGCCCTGGACAACCTCTCTCACCTCGGCCCGGACCTGTCCGACCTGATGTGCTGCATCGTCACCGGCGCCGAGACCATCAAACGCGCGCTGTTCACCGACGGCGACGTCGTCCGTAGCCGCTACCGCCGGCCGCTGCTGCTGACCGGTATCGACGTCGGCGTCATCCGCCCCGACCTCGCCGAACGACTCCTCCCCCTCCGTCTCGAACGCCCCCGGGTACGGCGGACCGAAGCGGAGCTGTGGGCGGAGTTCGAAGAGGTGCTGCCCGTCATCCTCGGCTCCATCCTCGACCTCACCGTCAAGGTCCGCGCCGCCCAGGCCGACATCCCCACCGACCTGCGCATGGCCGACTTCGCCCACCTCTGCGCCCGACTCGACGCGGCGTCCAGCCTCGGCGCGCTGGACGCCTACCGGGCCAGCCTGGACGACCTGAACGACGACGTCATCGAGGGCGACCTGCTCGCACAGACCGTCCTCAAGCACGCCGCTGGCATCGACCCCGGCACGGCCGTCCGCATGACGTCGGCCGAGTGGCTGCACGGCCTCACGCAGCTCTACAGCGGCGAGGACTTCCGCCCTTTGCCCAAGGGCTGGCCGACCACCGGCAAGGTCCTCTCCGACCGTCTGAAGCGCCTTCAGCCCGTCCTCGCCGCACGCGGCCTCCTCATCGACTGGGGCCGCAGCAACTCCGCCCGCTATATCGAACTGACCCGCCCCACGCCCGCGGCCGACGAGCAGCAGTCGGCGTTCTAACCTGCGCCACCACGACCGCCGGCGCACAAGCAAGAGGAGCACCCGGCGCCCCCGCGCGGAGTGCTCCTCTTGCTCTTTCGGCGGCAACGCCGCCACCCGATGGTCGCGCCGCGAAGCGGCTCCTTCTTCACGCCCTAAGGCGCACCACAACAGAGACACCCCTTCTCTTTTTCCTAAGAGGAGAGACGCTGCGTCACCTGTGTCACCAGCGGCCAGAAAACGGCTCCTGAGCTGCGGCGACAGGCGGTGACGCAGAGCCCGAATCCTGTGTCACCCCGCGTCACCCGCGTCACCGGTGACAGACACCAGCGTCACCAGTGACACAGCCCGAGAACCCCTGCGTCACCGAAAACCGCAGGTCAAGTGGCGTTAGTGACGCGAATGACGCAGTGACGCAGAAATCCTGACCTCGGACAGACGCGCCTCCTCCGAGACGCCCCTGGGCCCTGGCATCCCGACATTCCGTAGGCCAAAGGAGAGCCCCCATGGCACCCGCCGTAACCACCATGCGCACCGGGGGAGCGGCTGCACCGTCCACCGAGTACCGCCGCCTGCATCGAGTTGAGGATGCGGCAGAGGTCCTCAGCATCAAGCGGACCAAGGCTTACGAGGAGGTCCGCCTCGGACGGCTCCGCACCGTCCGTATCGGACGCCGGCGCCTCGTGCCGAGCGAGTACATCGACGACTACGTCGAACTGCTCAAGCGCGAGGCCGAAGCCGCCTGACCCGTTCCACCCATGGGCCGCGCCGAACCTCGGCGCGGCCCTCCGTCATTGGAAGGCATGCATGCCCAACTCGTCCGGCCAGCCGCGCAGGGCTGGCAATGGAGAAGACTCGATCTACTGGGACAAATCCAAGAACCGCTTCATCGGAGCTGTATCGCTCGGCTACACCCCTGCGGGGAAGCGGCATCGGCCGAAGGTGTCCGGTAAGACCAAGACCGAGGTCCGGCTCAAGCTGAGGGAGCTCAAGAAGGAGCTGGACGCAGGGGTCAAGGCCTCCGCCACGTATACCGTCGAGCAGGCCATTACTGACTGGCTCAAGCACGGCCTCAAGGGGCGTGACGCCGCGAGCATCTACACGTACCGGAGCCTCGCCAAGAACCATGTGGTGGCAGACCTGGGGAGAGCGAAGCTACGCGACCTGGAGGCGGATGCGCTCGATCACTGGTTGGACGAGAAGGCCATGGTCCTGGCGACCAGCTCTCTTCAGATGGTGCTCTCCATTCTGAGGCGTTCGATCGCTCATGCTCAGCGGAGGGGGAAGGTGGTCCGCAACGTGGCCGAACTGGTGGAGACGCCGGAAGGCCAGTCGGGACGTCCGAGTAAGTCCCTGACCCTGCTTCAGGCCAAGGCCGCTCTCAGTGCGATGCCCGGTTCCTGGATCCACGCCTACCTCGCGCTCTCGCTGCTGGTCGGCATCCGGACCGAGGAGGTACGCCCCCTCATGTGGAGCCACGTGAAGCTGGACGTTCCGGACGGCACGATGCCGCATATCGAAGTCTGGCGGTCCGTACGACGCACGGGCGAGACAAAGACGCGCAAGAGCCGGCGGACCCTGGCTATGCCGCAGCAGCTCGTAGCCATCCTGCGCTCGCTGCGTGAGGCGCAGCAGGCACAGCGAGAATTGCTGGGACTCGCGTGGAGCGATGAGGACTTCGTATTTGGCACTGCCAGCGGCCACCAGCGCACCGCCGAGGACGTTCGCCGAGCGTTCCGCACTCTGCTCAAGGAGGCTGGGTTCGAGAACCCCGAAGCATGGACGCCGAGGGAGCTCCGGACGAGCTTCGTGTCTGTGCTGTCCGATCACGGGATCCCGATCGAAGTGATCGCCCGTGTGGCAGGCCACAGCACTACGCAGACGACGGAGCGGGTGTACCGGAAGCAGCTTCGCCCGGTCATCACTCAGGGGGCCGAGGCGATGGACGACATCTTCCCGGGTGCTGAGTAGGCGAAGAAGTAGGGCCGTCTCCAGCGGCGTGGCTCCCGCTTTGGCTCCCCAGAGGCTGCCGTAGGTGGCCAAAGCGGCGGGCGACCAGCAGATTCTCTCCTCCGAGGCGCTTACGGCGGAGGAAAGAGCCGCCTCAGGAACGCCCGGGGCTCGGGCTGCCCGGGGCGGTGCGTCGGGGAGCACCGCGCGGGCGGACCGTACGATCGTATGCACCGACGGAAGCTCCTCAACTCGCCGCCGATGGGGTGAGTTTCGGACAGGCGGAGGCCGGATCGGGTATCCCTGGCGGGCAGCACCATCCCCCACCCCGAAAGGACCCCGCTCATGCGCGTCCGACTCGCCCTCGCCACAGGCGTCCTGCTGGCCTCCGCCGCCGTTCCCCTCGCCCACGCCGAAGGCACCGACGACCTCTCCGTCCACGGCTACGGCACCGTCGGCGGCGACAGCACCGTGACCCTCTCCGGCAGCTATCGCTGCCTCGACGACAGCGCCGGCCCCGTCTTCGTCGGCTCCACCCTCTTCCAGGGCGACAGCTCCGCCGGGATCGGCGGCACCCGGGCCGTCTGCGACGGCCACCTCCACGAGTGGATCCACACCGCCGTCGTGAAGGACCCCGCCTACCGGCCCGGCGCGCCCGGGTCCAGGCCACCCTCATGCAGCTCACGACCGGCAAGGCGGGCCTCCCCACCCCCGAATTCCTCGCCGTCACGGCATCGGCCGTCGAACTGCGGTGATGCGCCAGGGGTGACTAGGGCCTCTCGTGCGGATCCCGCCGTTTCGATCCGAACGGAAGTCTCCGGCCCAGCAGCTCTACCAGGCCCTCGCGGCCGAGCGCCTCCAGCTCGTCCAGGGCGACCACGGCACGCGCCGCCGCCTCCGGGTCGGAGGCGGCGAGCCCGCTCGCCGCGAACTCGTCCTCGTCGAGCCGCAGCACCTCGCTGCCGTCCGCCGACACCCACAGGTCCAGGTCCAGGTCCTCCACCACCACCCCGGAACCGTCGATCACGGCCGGCCGGGTGATGTCGCAGTACCAGCCCTTGAGGGCCCCGTCGGCGGACCACACCTCCTTGACGGTGAACCAGCGGTCCCGCCAGTAGTGCTCCACGAAGACATCGCCCGGCTCGAACCGCACGAACCCGAAGTCCCGAACGCCCTCCGCCGCCCACGGGGCACGCACCGAGAGCCGGACCCCGTCCTCCGCCAGCACCTCCGCCGGATAGCGGATCTTCGTCCGGCCCGCCTTCGTCAGGGTGACCTCAACCGATCGTCCGGACATGCCGTACCTCCGTCGCCCTGATCTCGTACCCGAACCACGTGTTGATCGCCAGCATCGGCCCGTTGTCGGCGTCGTTCCCGGTGAACGCCTCCGTGCACCCGGCGGCGCGGGCCCGGTGCAGCGAGGCGTTCTTCGCGAGCTTGGCGAGCCCCCGTCCACGGAACGCCGGCGCCGTCCCGGTCATCCCCGTGGCGTACCGGCCGAGACCGTCCGTCTGCCCCGCGCTGAACGCCGCCGGCACGCCGTCCACCACCGCGACCGTCGTCAGCGCCCGGTCGAAGAGAGGATGCTCCCAGGTGGTCGCCCGCCAGTGCGCGTAGTCGTCGAGCCGCGCCCCCACGTCGCCCGGTTCGTCGGCCGTCGTCACCGCGTCCAGCTCGAACAGCGGCCGCGGATCGGCCGCGAAGTCCTCGGCGGTGCGCAGCTCGACACCGGCCGGCGGCGCCTGGAGCGGCGGCAGCTCGGCCCCGGCCAGGTCGAGGCGGAGGAAGTGCGCGGAACGGCTCGGCGCGTAGCCGCGCCGCTCGGCCCACGCGCGGTGGGCCGGCTCGTCCAGGACCCAGCTGTACAGGGTGTGCGCGCCCCGCTCGGCCAGGTGCTCCTCGGCGGCCCGCAGCAGCAGCGTCCCCGCGCCGCGCCCGGGGTGCGCCGGGTCCACGTACACGTTGACGAAGCCGATGCCCGGCTCGACCGCCTCGTGGGCGATCCCCACCTGCGCGGTGCCGACGATCCCGCCGTCCTCGGTCACGGCGACCAGCGGGCGGTAGTGGCTGTCGGGGTGGGCGCGCGCCCAGTCGAACACGAGCTGCTCGGCGGTCGCGAGCATGAAGGGGAGCGCGGCCCGCCGGACCCGGGCGAAACCCTCGGCGTCCTCGGCCCGCACATCACGCACGATCGTTGTCATGGGGCCGCACGCTACGGGTCGGGGGCTCACCGCCGCCTCCCCTTTTCCGGTGGGGTGGGGGCAGAATCGGCGGCGTGACACTCACCATCGTCGTGGACCACGAATCCACCACCGCTCCCTACGAACAACTGCGTGCCCAGATCTCGGAACGGGCCCGGTCGGGCCGACTGCCGGTCGGATACAAGCTGCCGACGGTACGGGGGCTCGCGGAGCAGCTGGGCCTCGCTGCCAACACGGTCGCCAAGGCGTACAAGGCGCTCGAGGCGGACGGGGTCATCGAGACACGCGGTCGCCACGGGACCTTCGTCGCCGCGGCGGGCGACGCCGCGACCCGCCTGGCCGCCACCGCCGCCGCCCGGTACGCGGAGGAGGCGCGCCGCCTCGGCCTCAGCCGCGAGGCGGCGGAGGCGGCGCTGAGCGAGGCCCTCCGGGCCGCGTACGACAGCTGACACCGGGAGACGAAGGACCTCCAGGTACGGGCCCGCCCCCGCGTCGCGGGGTTCCGGGAGCTCCGCCGGGGGCGTGCCGCGGCGCAGGGCGAACAGCTCCGCGAGCGTCGCGCCCTCGCGCGGCACGTCCTCCTCGCGACCGAGCCGGGGCACCGGCTCCGCGCGGGTCCGCGGCTCCACCTCGATCCGGGCCAGGCAGCGGCCGGGGCGGACGACGGCCCGGGGTACGTCAGATCCAGTGGCCCCGCACGGCGCCCCGGGCGCGCCGCGCCAGCGCGTACCCCTTCGTCATGGCCCGGTCCGCCGCGAAGTTCCGGGCGATCGCCCGGCCCTCGACGAGCCGGGTGAACTCCGCGACGTCCGTCGACCTGCGCACGGTGACCCGCTCCAGCGCGTACGGCCCCTGCCGGCGCCGCGCCAGGGCGTTGCCGACGGCGAGCGCCTGCGTGAAGCCCGCCTCCCGGACCGTACGGCGGACCCGGCGGCTGGAGTACCCGTACGGGTAGGCGAACGACACCGGAGCGGAACCGAGTTCCTCGGCGACGATCTCCCGGCAGCGCAGCGTCTCGAACCGGAGCCGCCGCGCGTCGAGCTGGTCCAGCTGCGGGTGGGTGTGGCTGTGTCCGCCGATCTCCGTTCCCGCGTCGGCGAGCTCCCGCACCTGCGCCCAGTCGAGCATCGTGTCGAGCGCGCCCCCGGTCGTGTGCCGGCCGGGCAGCCAGCCGGTGGAGACGAAGACGGTGCTCACGAAGGAGTGCTTGGCGAGCACCGGCAACGCGTACCGGTGCACGCCCTCGTACCCGTCGTCGAACGTGACGAGCAGCGGCCGGGCGGGCAGCCGACCGCCGGTGCGCCAGGCGGTTGCGAGCCCGGCGGTGGTCAGCGGGGTGAACCCCCGCTCGGCGACCACCTCCATCTGCGCCGCGAACGCCTCGGGGGTGACGGAGAGCCCCAGGGTCGCGGGAGCGGGGTCCGGGGCGACGGCGTGGTACATGAGGACCGGCACGGCGGTGGTGTCGTCCACGACGTCCGGCACGGCGGCGGATGCGCTCACGGCGACCGGCACGGCGGCGGATTCGTTCCCGATGGCCGGGACGGTGGTGTCGTTCACGAGGCCGCTCCTTCGGGAGCCCCGGCCTCGGCGCGTGCGGCGCCGGGAGTCCCGGTCCCCTCGATCGGTCCCCACGAGAAGGTCGTCCCGCCCCTGCGCGCGCGGAGGGAGCCGAGGGCGTAGCCCCCGGCCGCGACGGCCACGCCGGTCACGATCGCGCCGGCCCGGCCCGCACCGCCGGAGCGGCCGTACAGCGCGTCCCGCAGTCCGCGCAGGACGCCCGACGGCAACACCCTGGTCGTGTAACGGCGTTCCGACTCCAGCCCCTTCTGCGAGCCGACGCTCCGCGCGACGAGAGCCTTGGAGAGCCCCTCGGCGTAGACCCGGGTACGGAAGTAGGCGAAGCGTTCACGGACGGCCGGCACCTTGTGGTGGATGACGGCCCGGTCGTCGATGAGGAGGATCGCCCCGGGCAGCGCCTTGGCGAGCCGGATGCACAGCTCGGTCTCCTCGCCCCCGAGGGGCCTGCGGTCGCCGTCCCGGCCGATGCCGGTGGCGAAGCCGCCCGACGCGTCGAAGGCGGTACGGCGGAAGGAGGCGTTGCCGCCGAGCACGTTGCGCACGGGGACCCGGCCCGGGGGCAGGCCCCGGTACGTACAGCCGACGACCCAGTCGAACTCCTCCGGGAACCAGGTCGGGCGGTGGCCGGACGCCCAGGCGGGCAGGGTCCGGCCGCCGACGGCCATGACGCGCGGGTCGTCGTAGGCGGCGGCGAAGTGGTGGAGCCAGTCCCGCTCGGCGACCGCGTCGTCGTCGAGGAAGGCGACGAACTCGCCCCTGGCGGCGCCGATTCCGGTGTTGCGGCCCGCGGAGAGGCCGCGGGGGCCCGCGTTGGCGAGCACCCGCACTTCCTCGTGGAGCCGCTGGTCCGCGTACTCCTCGGTGAGCCGGGAGAGGAGCCGCTCGTTGTGGTCGACCACGAGCAGCGTCTCCAGCGGCGGCAGCGACTGCTTCCGTACGGAGTCGACGGCGGCGAGGATGTCCTCCCACCGCTCCTCCGTGTAGACGCAGATCACCACCGAGAAGCCGTGCGGGGACGTGCGGTCGCTCAAGACACCTCTCCACGCGGGATGTTGACCGAGAAGGGGGCGGGCCTGCGGCGGGCCGCCTTGGCGAGGGACTTCTCCCTGAGGATGACCTTCAGGACGCGGATCCCGTCGCGCACGGCGTTGAGGTTGCTGACGCCGTGAATGCGGTTGTATTCGTGACTCGGCACCTCCTGCACCTTGAGACCGGCCTTGACGACCCGGATGTTGATCAGGGTCTCGATCTCGAATCCGGTGCAGTCGAGGGTGATCTTGTCGAGGCAGTGGCGCCAGAAGGCGTTGTAGCCGTAGCAGAGGTCGGTGTACCGGGCGCCGAACTTGCGGTTGACGAGGCTGCAGAGGGCCCAGTTGCCGAGTCTGCGAATGGTCGTCATGTCGTCCGTGCCGCCGCCGTTGGCGAAACGGGAACCCTTGGCGAAGTCGGCGCCGCCGACGAGGGCGGAGACATAGGACACGATCTCCTGGCCGTCGGCCGAGCCGTCCGCGTCGACCATGACGATGATGTCGCCGGTGCAGGCGGCGAAACCGCTGATCAGCGCGTCGCCCTTGCCCTTGCCGACCTGCTTGACGACTTTGACGTCCGGCCAGAGTTCACGGGCGACGTCGACCGTTCTGTCGGTGGAGTTTCCGTCGACGAGGACGACTTCGTGTATCCATTCCGGCAGCGTCTTGAAGACGTACGGAAGATTTTCGGCTTCGTTCATCGCCGGAATGACCACACTCACCGGCGGCGTGATCGCCAGATGTGAGGTGATGGCCCGGTACTCGGCGGCTATTCGACGCGGCTCGGTCAATTCGTGGCCCGTGATGGATGGGCGCAGGAACGAGCTCATGGCTCTGGTCTCCCTCTCGTCCGGTGGGCCGCCCACCCCTTGGGCGGTCCGATGGTGTGTCCGGTTCGAAAGGGGGGTTCTCACCTCGCCCGCACAGAAACGATCTCTGTACGAGATCGGTGAGTTGGCATGTCTGGCCGCGCGGTACCCGCGACTCGGCGCACGTTCGAACACCGAGCACGGCACCCCCCTACCGCGCCCCACTCCGGATCCGTCGCGACGCTAGAGCCCTCCCCTGAGCCGCTGTGCTTGATGGACCGGTGCGGGTGAGATGTACGACGGTATTGATGAATGGGACTGTATGGCAAGTCCCGGATCTGCGGCCTGCTTTTCCGCAGTTTGGCGAAGCTTCGCCGGTCAGAAGCGTCGCCGTCCCGGTCGGATTCGATCAATGCGTGGGGAAGGAGGGAATCCTGAGACAGGATCACACTTTTGTGCATTGCTGTGCGAACGTGTCGCGGTCACGTTCGATCACGTCGTTCGCTCGGTGGGACCGGAGGCTCCGGTTCCGCCCTGGCCGAATCCCGTTGGTCGTTGACGGAGGATCGGATGATGTTCACTCCCAGTTTTGACATGAACACTTCCGGTGTGGCGGATCCGATGCTACTACCTGGTAGCGCAGAGATCCTGCTACAGGGAGGTTCCATGAGACTGTCCCGATTCACCGCCCTTTCGTCCTCTCTCCTCCTCGGCGCCGTACTCGCCCTGACCGGCGCGGGAGCGGCCCAGGCGGCCGAGACCGCCGCACTCGACTACGTGGCGCTCGGGGACTCGTACTCCTCCGGCGTGGGCGCCGGGAGCTATGACGGCGCGAGCGGCGACTGCAAGCGCTCCACGAAGGCCTATCCGGTGCTGTGGAAGAACGCGAACGCCCCGTCCTCCTTCGCGTTCACGGCCTGCTCGGGCGCCCGAACGGGTGATGTGACCGCCAATCAGCTCGGACCCCTCTCCACCGCCACGGACCTGGTCTCCGTCACGATCGGGGGAAATGACGCCGGTTTCGCCGACGTCATGACGACCTGTGTGCTGCAGTCCGAAGCCACCTGCATCAACCGCGTGAATCAGGCCAAGAGCTACGTGGACTCCACCCTCCCCGGCAAGCTCGACTCCGTCTACACGGCCATCAGGAACAAGGCCCCCGCCGCCCGCGTCGTCGTCCTCGGTTACCCGCGCTTCTACCAGATCGGCGGCAACTGCATCGCCGGCCTGAGCGAGAACGAGCGCCGGGCCATCAACGGAGCCTCCGACCACCTCAACGCCGCTGTCGCCAAGCGGGCCGCCGACCACGGCTACACGTTCTCCAGCGTCGTCTCCGCCTTCACCGGGCACGAGATCTGCTCCGGCTCCGCCTGGCTGCACAGCGTCAACTGGCTCAACATCGGGGAGTCCTACCACCCGACCGCGGCCGGCCAGTCCGGCGGCTACCTGCCCAGCTTCAGGAACGCGGTGTAACCCGGCCGCCCACCGCGCCGTCCGTGGCGCCGGGACCGGTCGGAGCGGTGCTCGTGACACCGCCGGGACCGGGCCCGGTGCCTCCTTCGTCGTCCCGTACGGCGTGATACGTCAGCGCTCCCGCGATCAGCAGGGCGCCGACCGCCCCGGCGAGGAGGACGTGACGCCGCCGGGTCGCCACCGTGCGCCGGGGCGGGTGCGCCCCGGAGGGCGATGCCGTGTGGTGCGGCGGGTGCGCCCCGCGCGGCGGTGCGGCGGAACTCCCCGTCCGGGTCCGTCCGTCGTCGCCCTCCACGTCCCTTCCCTCCCCGCCTCCGCCGCCCGGCTCACCCTCCGCCGGGACGGAGGGGCCCGCCGGGGGGAGTCGCCTCGAGCCCGCGGCCGACCGCCGCAGCTCGTCCTCGGCCCCCGCCACCGTCAGGGGGTGGGCGGGGTCCGGGTGGTGAAGACCCTCGATCAGGGTGAGGAGCGCCCCGGTCGGATCGTCCGCCGACGGCAGCGCCGAAGCCGCCGCGTCAAGGAGCGCCCCCAGGGACCTCAGCTCCGCCTCCTGCCCCGGGTCGTCCCCGGGCGCCGCACCGAAGCCGGTCACCAGGACGCGCCCGTCGTTCGCGAGCAGGACGTGTCTCGGCTCCACGCCCCGGTGGGGGGCGCCCGCCTCCCGTGCCGCCCGCAGCGCGGAGAGGACCTCGGCGCCGACGCGCGCGGCCTCGCGCGGGGGCAGCGGACCGGCGGCCTCCAGCGTCTCGGCGAGGGTGAGGCCGCGGACGAGTTCCGTCACGACCCAGGGCCGGCCGTCCTCGGTGGCCACTCCGAGGACCCGTACGACAGCGGGATGGGAGATCCGGGCGGCCGCCCGCGCCTCGCGCTCGCGTCGCGCGTGCAGGAGGGGCACCTCGTCGGCCGGGAGCCCGGCCGGGACCCGGGGCTCCTTGAGGGCCACCTCGTGCCGGTCCGTCTCGTCCAGGGCACGCCAGACGGTGCCCGTCGCCCTCTCCGCGAGGACGTCCAGAAGCCGGTAACGACCCGCGATCACCGTCATGGATCCACGGTAACCGAGGGGTGTCGTCCCGGCCCCGTTCCGTCACCGGAACCGGTGTGACGATCTTGGTGGTGGAGATCACACCGGTCCGTATGCCGATGGGGGGCGGTCCGGAGTGCAGGATGGTTCGTGACGGTTCGGCAGGTGTTCGAGTGCTGTCCAACTCGCCCTGGAATCGGATGTATTCGCACAGTGACCGTCAACCCTCGTACGAGTGCCGTGATGACAGTCGGCGGGATACACGGGTGTGAGAGTGGGGCGATAGGGTTAACCTGCCCTGGGTCGGGTGCCCTTGTACGGGTGGGGAGTGACATGGAACAGATAGCAATGCGCAGCAGGCCGCGAGTGCCTGCCATCACCTGCGGGAGCAGCGCGACGAGTTCGCGCCTCGACCGTCATCTCGCGGTGCTCGGCGGACCAGCCGTGCCCCAGCGTGAGGTGGCCGAGGCGACGCTGCTGATGCGGGAGCTGACGACGCGTACGCACGAGGCGCCGGTGCACGGTCACCGCAGCCGCAGTGCGCGGGTCTCGCTCTTCGCCCCGCTCCGCCGACTGCGCCGCTCCCTCTTCGGGACGCGCCGCTAGGAGTCGGGTGCCGGGCCGCGCACCCCGAGGTCCCGCCCGCTGCCGCCCGGTCACCCGTACGACTCCGACTGCCTCACCGCCGGACGTGTCCCCACCCGTCCGGCGCTCAGTCGTACCCGGAGGTGGGTACGCCCGGCCCGAGGGCCGACCCGGCGGCCCGGACGACTGGGCCGGCAGGCACGCCGTGCCGTACGGCCGGCACGGCGGGCCCCGTAGCCGTGCTTGCCGGTCTGGCTGCCACGAGGTCAGGCGATCACCCCCGCGCTCCTCAGCTCCCTCACCTCCGCGTCCGGCACCCCGAGGCCCGTGAGTACCTCGTCCGTGTCCTGCCCGAGGGCCGGGATCCGGCCCATCCTCGGCTCCGGCGCGTCCGGGAAGACGATCGGCGGCAGCAGCGCGCGCAGCGGCCCGGCCGGTGACTCCACCTCCCGCCACCGGTCACGGGCCGTCAGCTGGGGGTGCTCCGCGAGCTCCGCGACCGAGTTGAGCCGGGCGCAGGCGATGCTCGCCGCGTCGAGCCGGGCCAGTGCCTCGGGCGCGGTCAGCGGGGCCAGCGCCTCCGCCACCACCGCGTCCGTCGCCGCGCGCCCGGCCACCCGCGCCGTGTTCGTCGCGAACGCCGGGGCGTCGGCGAGTTCCGGGCGGCCGATGACCTGCTCGGCGAGCCGCCGCCACTCCCTGTCGTTCTGCACGGAGAGCAGGACCAGGCCCCCGTCCGCCGTCGGATAGGCGTCGTACGGCGCGATCACCGCGTGCGCGAGCCCCGTTCGCGCCGGGGGCGTGCCCCCGTGCATCCCGTGGTGCAGCGGATGCCCCATCCACTCGGCCAGCGAGTCGAGGAGCGAGACCTCCACCGGACCGCCCCGGCCGGTCGTCCCGCGCCGTACGAGCGCGGCCAGGACACCGGCGAAGACGTACGTCCCGGCCGCGATGTCGGCCGCGGGGATCCCCGACTTCACCGGCTGCTCCGGGGTGCCGGTCACCGACACCAGGCCCGCCTCGCACTGGACGAGCATGTCGTACGCCCGCTTGTGCGCGTACGGGCCCTCCGCGCCGTACCCCGAGACGTCCACCGCGATCAGCCGCGGGTGCGCGGCGCACAGGGTGGCGGCGTCGAGGCCGAGCCTGGCCGCCGCTCCCTGGGCCAGGTTCTGTACGAAGACGTCCGCTCCGGCCACCATCCGCCGGACGAGGCCGAGCCCGCGCGGGTCCTTGAGGTCGACCGCCACGGACTCCTTGCCGCGGTTGCACCACACGAAGTGGGAGGCGAGGCCCCGCGCGGCCGTGTCGTACCCCCGGGCGAAGTCCCCGCCGTCGGGGCGCTCGATCTTGACGACGCGGGCGCCGAGGTCGGCGAGCTGCCGGGTGGCGAAGGGGGCGGCGACGGCCTGCTCGACGGCGACGACCGTGATTCCTTCGAGGGGGAGTGGCTGAGTGCTCATGGAAGCCCTGCCTACCCTGGGGGGCGATCCTTGTCACCGGGACGTGCGTCACGGGCCCGGGGGCTGCCCCGGTCCGAAGCAGAAGCCGGAGGAGGAGCAGGACCGGGAGCCGGCGGTGCCTGGTGCCCACGTCGAAGGGCAGGCGGCCACCGGCGCGTACACGCACCTCGCCCCTCCGTCGGCCGTGTCCTCCGCGCCCGTCGACCCGGACGAGATCTCCATCCCCGGCGTCGCCCGGCGACCCGGCTCCTTCGAACCGCCGGTCACAGGAGCATGAACTGCCCCTCCGGGCCCTCCTCCCGGTGGTCCAGGACGGAGGCGGGGCGACGGGTCCCGGGTGGCGGGGGGAGGACCCCCGCGGCCCTCAGCTCCTCCCGTCCGGCCGACTCCGCGGCGAAAGCGGCCCGCTCCGGCTCGCGGGCCCCGAGCAGCGCGAGCAGCGTGATCAGGTCGAGCAGTTCCGAGGTCCACTCCTGCGGCCAGGCCGCCGGCCCGATCGCCTCCAGGGAACCCGGCTCCGCAGGAACGCTCCGGTGCGCGAACCACTGTTCGAGGACCCGGGCCCCACCGACACGGAACTCCCAGGCCTCCTCCGGTACGGGCGAGATCCTGCCCTCGTCCAGGCACAGGGCCTCGTCCCCGCCGTCGTACGTCATCGTCGCCGGCCGCGCCGGGACCGCCGCCCGCACATAGGGGCGGCGCCCGCCCGGCAGCCGCGGCTTCGTCCCGCTCAGGGCGCCCCGCGCCTGGACGTCCAGGAGGGCCCGGCCGAGCGTCACGCCCGCCGCCCAGACCTCCGGGTCGGCGGGCAGGGGGACCCGGCATCCGGCGGGGGACGGCCGGGCCGCCGCCACCGTCCACGCGAGCCACTCCAGGGCGTCGACCCCGTGCCCGTACCGCTCCCCGAGGAAGGCGAGCAGGCCGGGCGCCACATTGGGCTCCCGGCCCCCGGGGCGCCGGAACAGCGGGCGGATACGGCCCGGCCGGCCGGCGGGGGAGCGGCCCCCGGGCAGCGCGGCCGTCACCAGGACGGCGGGCCCCGCCGCGCCCCGCACGTACCCCTGCTCGACGGCGAAGAGTTGCGGCTTCCCCGCGACCCGCCACAACTCGGGCCTGGCGGCGTCGATCAGCCGGTGGTCGGGCAGCAGCCACTGCTCGTCGAACGGACCGCACGCGACCCGCACGGGCTCCGGGCACGGCCCCGACTCGCGGGCCCAGCGCACGGTCGAGGTCCGCTGCCCCGGCAGCGCGGCCACCGCGCTCGCGGGCGTCCGCGCCCGACTCGGCCGGAACAGGGCCTCCCGCTCCGCCCCCTCGGCGGCCACCAGCCGGTCCCAGCGGGCCCGCAACGTCCGCGCGTCCGGCGCCACGACCCACGAGCGGCCGAACCGCAGCGGCGCGACGGACCACGGCATGAGGTCGTCGAGGAGGGGCAGGCCGTCGCCGTCCGGGACGGCGCCGATCGCGCCGTCACCGTTCGGGACGCCGTGGTTCGCGTCGTGCGCTCCGGGGGCTTGCGTCACGCCCGCATGTTAACGAGCGCCGTGAGGCTCCGGCCGCCCATCGGGCTACTGCGCCTCCACCGTCACCGTGAAGGAGAAGCGGTCGCCGCGGTAGCGGATGCGCGCCACGTCGACGACCCGGCCCGACTCGTCGTAGGTCACGCCGGTGTAGTGGAGGATCGGCGAGAGCAGCGGGACCTGGAGCAGCGCCGCCGTCTCCGGATCGGCGAGACGGGCCTCGACCGTGTCCGTGATGCGGCTGATCCGCACCCCGACGACGTCCCGCAGCACCTTCGTCATCGGCCAGCGCTCGAGATCGGCCGGGTCGATCGCGGCGCCGAGCTCGGGGCGCACCGCGTTCTCCGCCCAGTTCGTCGGCTCATCGCTCTCGCCGTCGCGGCGCAACCTCCGGTACGCCACCACCTCCGTCAGATCCGGGAAGTGCTCCGCCAGCTCGCCCGGCACCGGTTCGGTGCCGTGGCCGAGGACCGTCGTCCGCTCGCCCGACTGCTGGGCCACGATCGCGTCGATCGAGCCGAGCAGCCGGCGCGGGGTGGAGCGCCGGGCGCCGGGCTCGATGAAGGTGCCGCGCCGCCGGTGCCGGCTGATCAGGCCCTCCTGCTCCAGTTCCTTGAGGGCCTGGCGCATCGTGAGCACGCTCACGCCGTAGTGGGCCGCGAGCTGCTCCTCGGTGGGCAGCCGCAGCGAGGCGTCGGGCGTGCGGCCCAGTATCGAGGCGCGCAGCGACTGCGAGACCTGATACCAGAGCGGCAGCTTGCGGTTCAGGACCAGCGAGTCGGGAGCGAAGGCGGTCACGGGGTTCTCCGTACGAAGGCTACGGGCTTACGGCCGAGACACTACGGCCGGAAGTGGCGCTCAAGACCCTGCCATACGTCGTCGTACCCCCTCTGCAGATGGTCGGCCTCCGCGGCCTGCGGGGTCGCCGTCACCGGCCAGCGGGTCTCGAACATGAAGGCCAGGCCGTCGTCGACCCGCTGCGGCTTCAGCTCGGCCGCGCTGGCCTTGTCGAAGGTCTCCCGGTCGGGGCCGTGCGCGGACATCATGTTGTGCAGCGAGCCGCCGCCCGGCACGAAGCCGCCCTTCCCGGCCGTCTTGGCGTCGTACGCCCCCTCGATCAGGCCCATGTACTCGCTCATCACGTTGCGGTGGAAGTACGGCGGGCGGAAGGTGTCCTCGCCGACCAGCCAGCGCGGGGCGAAGACCACGAAGTCCACGCTCGCGAGCCCCGGGGTGTCGGAGGGCGAGGTGAGGACGGTGAAGATCGACGGGTCGGGGTGGTCGTAGGAGATCGTCCCGATGACGTTGAAACGGTGCAGGTCGTAGACATACGGGGTGTGGTTGCCGTGCCAGGCGACGACATCGAGCGGCGAGTGGCCGTACGTCGCCGACCACAGGTTGCCGCAGTACTTGTTGACCACCTCGACCGGACCCTCGACGTCCTCGTAGGCGGCGACCGGAGCCCGGAAGTCCCGGGCGTTGGCCAGACCGTTGGCGCCGATCGGGCCGAGGTCCGGGAGCTGGAACGGCGCACCGTAGTTCTCGCAGACGTACCCGCGGGCGGTCTCTTCCAGGAGCTCCACGCGGAAGCGGACCCCGCGCGGGACCAGCGCGACCTCGCCGGGGTGGACGGCGAGCAGGCCCAGCTCGGTACGGAGGAGGAGGCCGCCGCGCTCCGGGACGATCAGCAGCTCCCCGTCCGCGTCGCCGAAGACCCGCTCCATGGAGGCGTTGGCGTGGTACAGGTGCACGGCCATCCCGGCGCGCTGGGTCGCGTCGCCGTTGCCGCCGAGGGTCCACAGGCCGGCCAGCCAGTCGGTGCCGGGCGCGGGCTCGGGCAGCGGGTCCCAGCGCAACCGGTTGGGGTCGGGCACGGTCTCGGTGAAGGGGGCTCCGCGCAGCGCGCCGTTGTCGATCCGGGTGAACGGCGGGTGAGCGGCCGAGGGGCGGATGCGGTAGAGCCACGAGCGGCGGTTGTGGGCCCGCGGCTCGGTGAAGGCGCTGCCGCTCAGCTGCTCGGCGTAGAGGCCGAGGGGGGCGCGCTGCGGCGAGTTGCGGCCGTGCGGCAGCGCGCCGGGGATCGCCTCCGAGCTGTGCTCGTTGCCGAAACCGGTGCTGTAGCCGAGCGCCTCGGCCGTCTTCCTGGCCTGCTCCGTGGTCATCGCCCGCTCCTGTCCTGAGCCCGCAAGGGAATCCTATGGATGACCGTAGGATTCCGCGGGGCTCCCGTCAACGGCATCGGGCATCGGGGCGCCCCTGGGGACACCCCCTGCCGGCAATCCCGGCGCGAGGGGGTCAAAAAAGATGAACAATCCTCTACTCTCACGCGCATGTCCTGGACCCGAAGGTTCGTCCTCGCGCTCTCGGTCGTGCTCGCGGCGCTCGCCGCGGCCCTGTTCACCGCCCCCGGGGCCCAGGCCCACGAGGAGCGGCCCGTCACCTTCCCCGACGGCTCCGGCAGCGTGCCGAAGCTCCGCACCGGAGAACCCGACCTCGTCGTCTGCAAGACCGACCGAGCCGAGTTCGAGCGCCGGATCTCCCGTTTCCCGGCCCCGCTCAAGGCCCGCAACCTCGCCCTGTTCGAGCGCTGCGTCCAGGACGGCCACCGCCACCTCCAACAGGCCGTCGACGCCGTCGACCGCCCCGGCCTCACCATCGCGGTCCTCCCCGGGCTCTACGAGGAGGAGCCCTCACTGCCCCCGCCCACCGGGGCCTGCGCCACCCTCCAGGCCCCCACGTCCGCGCTGGGCTACCAGATCCTCAGCTACGCGCAGCAGCGGCAGTGCCCGCACAACCAGAACCTCGTCGCCATCCTCGGCAAGAAGAACCTCCAGATCGAAGGCACCGGAGCCTCCCGCCTCGACGTCGTCATCGACGCCAAGTACCAGAAGCTCAACGCCCTGCGCGCCGACGGCTCCGACGGCGTCTACTTCCGGAACTTCACCGCCCAGCGCACCACGTTCAACTCGCTGTACGTCCTCGCCGCCGACGGCTTCGTCATCGACGACGTCCTCACCCGCTGGAACGACGAGTACGGCTTCCTCACCTTCGCCTCCGACCACGGCCTCTACAAGAACTGCGAGTCCTACGGCAACGGCGACTCCGGCATCTACCCCGGCTCGGCCTCCGACATCAACGAGGGCCGCGGCTACGACGTCCCCCGCTACTCCATCGAGATCACCGGCTGCCGCAGCCACCACAACATGGTCGGCTACTCCGGAACCGCCGGCGACTCCGTCTGGGTCCACGACAACGAGTTCGACCACAACATGGGCGGCGCCTCCATGGACTCCGCCTTCCCCGGCCACCCCGGACTGCCCCAGAACCACGCCAGGTTCGAACGGAACCTGATCCACGACAACAACCAGAACTACTACCCGTACGTCGCCGACGGCACCTGCGCCCGACCGCCCGTCGAGCGCGGCTACGAACAGGGCGTCGTCTGCCCCCAGATCTCCATGCCCCCCGGCACCGGCGTCATCACCGCCGGCGGCAACTGGAACCTCTACGAGAACAACTGGGTCTACGGCCACCAGCGCGCCGCCTTCTACCTGAACGCCGTCCCCGCCTTCATCCGCGGCGAGTCCGCCTGGGGCAAGCAGACCGACACCTCCCACCACAACCGCTACGCCGGCAACCACCTCGGCGTCGACCGGGCCGGCACCCCCCGACCCAACCGCAGCGACGTGTGGTGGGACGGCCAGGGCAGCGGCAACTGCTGGCAGACCGACACCGGCGCCGCCTCACCCGGCGCCCTGCCCGGCTGCGGGGCCCGCCGCGGCGAGGTCTCCGGGAACACCGGCCGGCTCATCGGCGAACCCGTCAAACTCGCCCAGCTCCTCGTCTGCGCCGACTACGACGTCCAGGCGCGCCGCCTTGCCGCCGGCTGCGACTGGTACGGCTCCCGCGGCATCCACCGCGTCGAGACCCAACTCGCCCTCGGCGCCGCCCTCGTCCTCGCCCTGGTCGGCCTCGCCCTCTGGTGGCGCCGGCTGCGCACCGACCGACTCGCGGGCGCGGCCACCCTCATCGGCCTCGCGGGCCTGGCCCTCGACGTCGCCGGCTCGACCCTCGCCCTCACCCCGACCGCCGTCCCGGCCCTCGCGCTCCTGCTCACCGGCGTCTGGTGGACCCTCCTCGGTTTCGCCCTGCGCCCCGACCGCCCCGTCTTCGCCTGGACCACCGTGGCCCTCGGCGCCCTCACCCTCCTCGACGCCTTCGACAAGGCGATCCTGATGGTCCCCGGCATCCCCCTCAGCCCCGCCTGGCTACGCCTCCTGCTGGGCATCGTCTGGGTCCTGTGGGCGGTGGTGGCGACGGGCAGCCGCGGAGGAGGGACCGAGGGCGTGGGCGCCGCGCCTGGTGCCGGTGCTGATGCCGCGCCCGGGACCGGGGTCGGGGTCGGTGCTGATCCCGCGCCCGGGACCGGGGTCGGGGTCGGGTCCGGTGCTCTTGCCGCGCCCGGGATCGGGGTCGGGTCCGGTGCTCTTGCCGCGCCCGTGGCCGGTGTCGGTGCTGATGGGGATGCCGCGGGCAGGGCCGGTGTCGGGGCTGGCGGGCATGCCGCGCCCGTGGCCGGTGCCGGGGCCGGCGGGGATGCCTCGGCCAGGGCCGGTGTGGGGGTTGGGGGTGATGCCGGTGCTGAGAGGGATGCCGGTGCCGGGCCCGATGGCGACGCCGGTGCCCCGCCCGGGGCAGGCGCCGCGCCCGGCACCGGTTCCGGGCGCGCCGAGGGCCAGTCGCCTGAGGAGGGGACGGCGTGACGCGGCCGCACGCGGCCACGGGAGGGGACGGCGTGACCCGGCCGCACGCGACCACGCCCAGCCCCTCCCCGGCGCCCCGGGCTGCCCGGACCACCACGGCGCTCCTGGTGCTGCCGGCCGCCCTCGCCGCCGTCCTGGCCCTCGCGGGTTGCGGCGGGCGGGCCACCACCCACCACAAGCCCGGCACCAGTCACCAGGAGGCCACCGGGAGCAGTGGCACCCTGCTGCCGGCCCGGGACGAGGGCGGGCGCCGGCTCAGGGAACTCCCGACGGCGGACGCGCCCACCGTCCGGGCCGAGGTACGCCCCGACAGCGAGGGCGGCTGGAACGTCCACCTCACGGTGGAGAGGTTCCGTTTCACCCCCGAGAGCACCGGCGGCGCGGCCCTCCCGGGCCGTGGCCACGCCCGTCTCCTGGTCGACGGCCGGGAGACTGCCCGCCTGTACGGCCCGTGGGCGTATGTACCGGCGGGTGCCCGCACCCTGACCGTGCGGCTCCACGCGGACGACCACACGGTTTGGGCCGTCGCCGGCGCGCCCGTCCAGACCACCGTCCGCCTAAACGGCCGCCCCTCGTCCACCTCGACCCCCGCCCCGTCGGCACCCACCCCGTCGACGTCAGCGCCGTCCGCCGGTGCCCGCCCGACCGGCCTGCGCCCGCCTGACACCGGCCGGACCGTCACCCTCACCGTCACCGGAACGACCGTCTCACCACCCCCCTCCCGCATCGAGGTGAAGAAGGGCGAGCGACTGACCCTCCGTGTCACCAGCGACCGCGCCGACACCCTCCACGTGCACGGCTACGACCGCGAACTGCCCCTCTCCCCGGGGACGCCCGCCACTCTCACCCTCACCACGGACCGCACCGGTCTCTTCGAGGTGGAGACCCACGAGTCCGGACTCCTCCTGACCCAACTCGTCGTCCGGTGACCCGTATCCAGGCCCTCGCCGCCCACCCTCATCTCCACGCCCCCGTGCCGAGCTCTCCGCTCGCCCACGGCGTGGGCTCACGGCACGACCTCCCCCTCTCCCCCTTCTACGCCTACGCGGGCGCCTTCGCCGCGCTCCTCGTCTCCTTCCTCGCCCTGGGGCTGCTCTGGTCGTCCTCCCGATTCCGCGGCGACCTGGCCGGACGCCCGCTGCCCGCCGGCCTCCAGCGGATGGCCGACGCCCCCGCCACCCGGACCGCGCTCCGAATCCTCGGTGCCGTCGCCGCCCTGGTCTTCCTCCTGCACCTCCTCCTCGGCCCCGACGACCCCGACCGCAACCCCGCGGCCGGAGCCCTCTACGTCCTGCTCTGGGTCGGACTCGTCCCCGCCTCCCTCCTCCTCGGCCCCGTCTGGCGCCTCCTCAACCCCCTGCGCGCCCTGCTCACCCTCCGCCCGCCGCGGAGCCCCCGCCCCCTGCCCTCCGCACTCGGCATCCGTCCGGCCGCCGCCGGGCTCCTCCTCTTCACCGGGCTCGAACTCGTCGTCCCCGACAACAGCTCCTCCGCCACCCTCCTCATCGCCCTGACCGTCCACGCCGGCGTCCAGCTCCTCGGCGCCGCCCGCTACGGCGACCGGTGGTTCGCCCACGCCGACCCCTTCGAGGTGTACTCCTCCCTGCTCGCCCGGCTCTCACCGCTCGGCCGCCGCACCGACGGCCGGCTGGTCCTGCGCTCCCCCTTCCACGGCCTGGACGCGACCCCCCAGATCCCCGGTCTCGTCGCCACCGTCTGCGTCCTCCTCGGCTCCACCGCCTACGACGGTCTCTCCGACAATCCCCGCTGGATCACCACCCTCCAGACCTCCTCCCTCGGCCCCACCCCCACCGCCACGCTCGGCCTCCTCGCCACCGTCGCCCTCGCCGCGGCCTGTTACGGGCTCTGCGCCGGCGTCCTGCGCCTGATGAATCCGACCGTCACCACTCCGCTCACCTCCTTCGCCCACTCCCTCCTGCCCGTCGCCCTCGGTTACCTCGTGGCCCACTACTTCTCGCTCTTCGTCACCGAAGGGCCACGTACAGTCATCATGGCAGGGGGTACTGACAACGCCCCCGCACCCGCCCCGTTCCTGGGTCCCGGGGGCCTGGCGACGCTCCAGGTCGCCGCGATCGTCACCGGCCACGTCCTCGGTGTCGTCGCCGCCCACGACCGGTCCGTGCGCCTCTTCCCGCCCGACCGAGCCGTCGCCGGCCAACTCCCGCTGTTCGCGCTGATGATCACGTACACGCTCGGCGGCATCGGTCTGCTGATCGCCTGACCTGACCCGGAGTCGGGCTGCCGGACCCGTACCCCCGGATCTCCCGGCTCCCTTTCGTCGCCCGGCCCCGACCGGAGCGGCATCATGGTCCCCGTGCCCCAGACCCGCCCCCAGGCCCCTCCCGTCCTCCGCCGCGCGCCGGTCCAGCAGCGCAGCGCCGAGCGGCTCGCCCGGATCCTCGACGCCTGCGCCGCGCTCCTCGACGAGACCGGATACGAGCGGCTGAGCACCCGCGCCGTGGCCGGCCGCGCCGGAGTCCCCATCGGCTCCGTCTACCGGTTCTTCGGCAACAAACGGGCGATGGTCGCCGCCCTCGCGCACCGCAACCTCGACGAGTACGCCCGGCGGGTCTCCGACCGTCTCGCCGAGGCGGCGGTGCTCGACGCGTACGGAGCCATCGACGGCGTCCTGGACGAGTTCATCGCGATGAAGCGGACCGTCCCGGGGTTCGCCCTCGTCGACTTCGGGGTGCCCGCGGCCGCGCCAGGGGAGAGCGAAGCGGCGGGGGAGCCCGGCGCGGGCGAACCCGCGGACGAAGGGGCGAGCGGAGGTGAGGGTGCCGGCGTGGGCCGGGGCGCCGCCGAGGACCCCAACCGACTGGTCGCCGAACGGCTCTGCGCGCTCCTCGCCACCCATCTGGACCGCCCCGCCGACGACGGCCTGCGACGGAAGGTCCTGGTCGGCGTCGAGACCGCCGACGCCCTCGTCCGGCTCGCGTTCCGCGCCGACCCCGCCGGGGATCCCGCACTGATCGACGAGACCCGCCAGCTGCTCCACGCGTATCTGGCGCCCTCGCTCTCGTAACCTCCCGCAGACCCCTCCCGCACGTGCCAACCGGTCGGTATGCTCGGCCACCCGACGCCGCTCCAGGGAGACCCCATGCCCACCGCCCCGCGCATCTGCCCCCTCTGCGAAGCGACCTGCGGACTGACCCTGACGATCGAGGGGACCCGCGTCACAGCGGCGCGTGGCGACCGCGACGACATCTTCAGTCAGGGGTTCATCTGCCCCAAGGGCGCCGCGTTCCCCGAGGTCGACGGCGATCCCGACCGGCTCCGCGCCCCCCTGGTCCGCAAGGACGGGCGACTCCAGGAGGCGACCTGGGAGGAGGCGTTCGACACGATCGCCGCGGGAATCCGACCGATCATCGAGGAGTACGGGCCGGACGCCGTGGGTATCGTCCTGGGCAACCCCAATGTGCACACGATCGCCGGCGCCCTCTACCCACCTCTGCTGATCGGCGCGGTGCGCACCCGGAACGTCTTCACGGCGTCCACGCTCGACCAGATGCCCAAGCACGTCTCCAGCGGCCTGCTGTTCGGAGACCCCTTCGCCGTCCCCGTGCCGGACCTGGACCGCACCGATCACCTGCTGATCCTCGGAGCCAACCCGCTGGACTCCAACGGAAGCCTGTGCACCGCCCCCGACTTCCCCGGCAGGCTCAAGGCACTGCGCAGGCGCGGCGGCACCCTCACCGTCGTCGACCCCCGGCGGACCCGCACCGCACGCCTCGCCGACCGGCACGTCGCGATCCGTCCCGGCACCGACGCTCTCCTCCTCGCCGCCCTCGTCCACACCCTCTTCGAGGAGGGTCTCACCGACCTCGGCCCGCTCGCCGCCCATGTGGAGGGGGTCGACGAGGTACGCGCCGCCGTACGGGAGTTCAGCCCCGAAGCGGTCGCCACCGCCTGCGACGTGGACGGGGACGCCATCCGCGCCCTCGCCAGGGAACTCGCCGCCGCGCCCACCGCCGCCGTCTACGGCCGGATGGGCAGCTCCACCGTGGCCTACGGCACCCTCGGCAACTGGCTCGTCGACGTCCTCAACATCCTCACCGGCAACCTCGACCGTCCCGGCGGCGCCCTCTTCCCGCTCTCCGCCACCGCGGCCGCCCCGCGACCGGCCGGACCGGGCAGGGGCTTCGCCCTCGGGCGCCGGCACAGCAGGGTCTCCCACCACCCCGAGGCCAAGGGCGAGTTGCCGATGGTCGCGCTCGCCGAGGAGATCGAGACTCCGGGGGAGGGGCGTATCCGCGCGGTGATCACCATCGCGGCCAACCCCGTCCTCTCCGCGCCCGACGGGGACCGCCTCGACACGGCCCTCGGTTCCCTCGACCTCATGATCGCCGTCGACCCGTACCTCAACGAGACCACCCGCCACGCCGACGTCCTGCTGCCCCCGCCGCCCCCGTCCCGCAGCGCGCACTTCGACTTCGCCTTCAACGGCTTCGCCGTCCGCGACCAGGCCCGCTTCACCCCCGCGGCCATACCCCTCGAAGCGGACCGCATGGACGAGTGCGAGATCCACGCGCGACTGGTCCTCGCGATCTCCGGAATGCACGGCGCCCCGCCCTCCGCCGTCGACCAGCTCGCCATCGACACCACCCTCGCCAAGGCCGTGACGCAGGAACACTCACCGGCGTACGGCGCCGATCCCCGGGAGTTCGCGGCCCGGCTCACCGGGGACACCGGGCCCGAGCGCCGGCTCGACCTGATGCTGCGCCTCGGCCCGTACGGGCTCACCCTCGACGAGCTGAAGGCCCACCCGCACGGCATCGACCTCGGCCCGCTGAAACCCCGCGTCCCGCAGCTCCTCAAGACCCGCAGCGGACGGATCGAACTGTTCCCGGCACCCGTCGCCGCCGACCTGCCCCGGCTGCGCGCCGCACTCGACGCCGTACCCGCCCCGGGCGTCCTCCAGCTCGTCGGGCGCCGTCACCTGCGCTCGAACAACAGCTGGCTCCACAACACCCCCGCTCTCGCCGGCGGGTCGAACCGCTGCACCCTCCAGGTGCACCCCGAGGACGCGGACCGGCTGAGCCTGGCCGACGGCGGACTCGCGCGCGTCAAGGGCGAGGGCGGCGAGCTCGAGGTGCCGGTCGAGGTCACCGACGGGGTACGCCCGGGGGTCGTGAGCCTCCCGCACGGCTGGGGCCACGACCGGCCGGGCACCAGGCTGTCCGTGGCGTCCGCGCGCCCCGGCGTCAACGTCAACCAGCTGCTCGACGGATCGCGGCTCGACCCGCTGTCGGGTACCGCCGTGCTGAACGGCTTCCCCGTCGAGGTGTCGCCCCTGCCGTGACCCTGCCCCAGGGCGCCTGCGTTGACCTGGGGTTTTGCTCGTATTGCTCACGCGTCAACGTCTTGTTAACGGCTGGAGAGGGCACCTAGCGTCATCCGGACCGCCGCTCGGCGGCAGTTCAACGGTGAACGTGAGGTGCCCTCCATGCTGACCGTCCTCGGCTTCGCCATGATCGCGACCTTCCTGGTCCTGATCATGACGAAAAAGATGTCGCCGATCGCTGCGCTCGTCCTCATCCCCGCGCTCTTCTGCGTCGCGGTCGGGCAGGGACCCCAGCTCGGCGACTACGTCATCGAAGGCGTCGGCAAGCTGGCACCGACGGCCGCGATGCTGATGTTCGCCATCGTCTACTTCGGCGTCATGATCGACGTCGGGCTCTTCGACCCGATCGTCCGGGGCATCCTGCGCTTCTGCAAGGCCGATCCCGTCCGGATCGTCGTGGGCACGGCGGTGCTCGCCGCGATCGTCTCGCTGGACGGCGACGGCTCCACCACCTTCATGATCACCGTCTCGGCGATGTATCCGCTCTACAAGCGGCTCGGCATGAGCCTCGTGGTCATGACGGGTGTGGCCGCCACCGCCAACGGCGTCATGAACACCCTGCCCTGGGGCGGCCCCACGGCACGGGCCGCGACCGCGCTGAAGCTGGACGCCGCCGACGTGTTCGTGCCGATGATCCCCGCCCTCGGCATGGGCCTGCTGTTCGTCTTCGTCCTCGCGTACGTCCTGGGGCGCCGCGAACGCACGCGCCTCGGCTACCTCACGCTCGACGAGGCCTTGGTGCCCGAGACCGAGACCGAGAGCGAGACCGGGCGCGGGAGCGTGCTCGTCGGGACAGGCAACGCCGCGAACGCCACCGGGGCAGTCACCCCCACCAGCACCCCCACCAGCACCCTCGCCGGCGCCCCGGACAAGACCACCGGCTCCGGAGTGGACGCGGGAGCGGAACCGGAAGCGGACGCGGGACCGGGCGGGGGCTTCCAGGGGCTCGACCCCCACCGCGCGACGCTCCGCCCCCGGCTGTACTGGTTCAACGCCGGCCTGACGCTCGTGCTGCTGACCGCGATGATCCTCGAAGTGCTGCCGATCCCGGTGCTGTTCCTCCTCGGCGCCGCGCTTGCGCTCACCGTCAACTACTCGAGGATGGCCGAGCAGAAGGCACGTATCGCCGCCCACGCCGACAACGTCCTCAACGTCTCCGGCATGGTCTTCGCCGCGGCCGTCTTCACCGGGGTGCTGACCGGTACGGGCATGGTCGAGCACATGGCCGACTGGCTCGTCGGCGCGATCCCCGAGGGCATGGGCCCGCACATGGCCGTGGTCACCGGCGTGCTCAGCCTGCCGCTCACCTACTTCATGTCGAACGACGGCTTCTACTTCGGCGTGCTGCCGGTCCTCGCCGAGGCGGGAGCCGCCCACGGGGTGTCGCCCCTGGAGATCGCGCGGGCCTCGCTGGTAGGTCAGGCCCTGCACATGTCGAGCCCGCTGGTGCCGGCCGTGTACGTCCTGGTCGGCATGGCGAAGGTGGAGTTCGGTGACCACACCCGGTTCACGGTGAAGTGGGCCGCGCTGACGTCCTTGGTCGTGCTCGCGGCGGGAGTCCTCTTCGGGATCATCTGAGCGTCACGGCCGAGCCGCCGGCGCGCCAAGCCGCCATCGCGCCGCGCTACGGGCCCTCCAGGCCGTCGCCGGGCCGAGCCGCCGGCCCTCCAGGCGCGTCACGGGGTCGAGCCGCGTACCCCTCTGGGCTGGACGGGGGACAGAGGGTGGCGACGCGCATGTCGCCACCCTCTGTGTCGACGCCATGACTGATAGTCAGACTATCGGTTGATATCCGACGACATCATCCCGGAGGAATCCGCATGTCCGTTCGCCTCGCCCGGCCCCTGAGTGCCGCCGCAGCCGCTCTCACCCTCAGTGGTATCGCCTTCGCGGGCGCACCCGCCGCCTTCGCCGCCCCCGGTGACAACGGCGACGTCAAGATCCACCACGCCGGGCGTCCCGACGAGCCGCCCCGCACCCCGGAGGCCGATCAGCGCAACGAGCCCAAGGTCTGCACGTTCTACATGTCCGCGCTCGGCTTCGACGGGCTCCAGCTGCTCAACTGGACCATCTCGCCGCAGCCTCCGAAGGGCGGCGCGGTCAGGGTCGGCGCGATCACCGTCGACCCGGCGGGCAACGGCTACACGCCCGACATCGAACTCCCCGACGGCATGTACAAGGTCGAGTGGACCTGGACGGGCCAGCAGGGGGCCAAGAAGAGCAAGGTCTTCAAGGTCGACTGCGACCACTTCACCAACCCGCCGAACGGGAACAACGGCGGCAACGGGAACAACGGCGGCCACAACAACGGCGGCAACGGCCACCACAAGCCCCCGCACGGCCCGGTCGGCGCGGGTGGCGGCGGCAGCGCGCAGATCGCCGCAGAGGACTCCTCCGGCTTCGGCGTCGGGGCGGCCGTCGCCGCCGGCCTCGCCGGCACGGCAGGCCTGGTCCTGATCCGCCGCTCGCGCCGCCGCAACGATGGCGCCGCGTAGGTCGTCCCGCCTCACGCGCCGGCGCCGGCGCCTGTTCCGGCTCGCCAGGACCGTGACCGTCACCGTGGTCCTGGTGACCGGAGGCGTCTGGTGGGCCGGTGACGAGGAACCGGCCGGGCCGGCGCTCGCCGCCGGCCCCGCCGCCCCCGGCGGGGCCGGAGCGGCCGGAGCCCCCGCGGCCCAGGATCCCAAGCCGCGGACCGGGGTTCCGGCGCAAGCCGCGCCCCGGTCCCGGCCAAAGGTCGCGCCCCCGGCCCGGCCCGCGGCCCCGCCCGCGCCGCTGGCCCGGTCGCGTCCGACCACCCTCGCGGTGCCGGCCATCACCATCGAGGCACCCTTCATCGATCTCGGGCTCGACGCCGCGGGACGGCTCGCCACACCGCCGGTCGAGAACCCCAGGGTCGTCGGCTGGTACGCGAAGGGTGCCACGCCGGGCGAGCGGGGGACCGCCGTGGTCGTCGGCCACCGCGACACCCGCACCGGGCCCGCCGTCTTCCTGAACCTCAACGCGCTCAGCCCCGGCAACACCATCCGGGTCGCCCGCGCCGACGGCAGGGTCGCCGTCTTCACGGTCGACCGCATCCGTACGTACACCAAGGCCGAGTTCCCCGACAAAGAGGTGTACGGCTCCACCGGGCGGCCCGAACTGCGGCTGCTGACCTGCGGCGGAGCCTTCGACCGCACCAAGGGCTATGAGGCGAACATCGTCGTCTTCGCCCACCTCACCGACATCGCCCAGAAGATCTGAGGACCCGAGGACCCGAGGACCTGGTGACCCGAGGACCTGGTGACCCGGTGACCGGGGACCCGGGTCCCGTCCCCTCCCCCCCGCCGCGTCCGGTGGGCCCGCCCGTCCCGGCGGGCGTCCACCGGGCGCGGCGGCGTGTCCGCGGCCCTGTCCAGGAGTCCCGCGCCGGTTCCGGGCCTCCCCGGCTGTCGGGTCCCGCCGTGGACAGGGTCCCCGCGGGGCGGCACGATCGGTCCCGTACTGAGACCGGGGGCACGTCCCGGGGCCCTGGCGCCGAAAAACTAACAGCGCTAGTTTGGGTCGACGTCGCCGCACCGGGCGGCCGGGTGAGGAGAGGGAAGCGCATGAAGGCCCACGACGCGCACGACGCTATGTACATCGGCGGGGAGTGGCGCCCCGCGTCAGGCTCCGACACCATCGCCGTCGTCAACCCGGCGGACGAGCAGGTCATCGGCCATGTCCCGGCAGGCACGGCCGAGGACGTCGACGCCGCCGTACGCGCCGCCCGCGCCGCGCTGCCCGGCTGGGCCGCGACCCCGCCCGCCGAGCGGGGCGCCCGTATCGCCGCGCTGCGCGACGCGCTGGCCGCCCGCGCGGAGGAGATCGCCGCCACCGTCACCGCCGAACTCGGCGCGCCGCCGCAGCTCGCCGCGGCCGTCCACGCGGGACTGCCGATCGCCGTGGCCAGCTCGTATGCCGAACTGGCCGCCACGCACCCCTTCGAGGAGAAGGTCGGCAACTCGACCGTCCTCTCCGAGCCCGTCGGTGTCGTCGCCGCGATCACCCCGTGGAACTACCCGCTCCACCAGATCGTCGCCAAGGTCGCCCCGGCCCTCGCCGCCGGCTGCACCACCGTCCTCAAGCCCGCGGAGGACACCCCGCTCGTCGCGCAGCTCTTCGCCGAGGCCGTCCACGAGTCGGGCCTGCCCGCCGGTGTGTTCAACCTGGTCACGGGGCTCGGCCCGGTCGCCGGGCAGGCCCTCGCCGAGCACCCGGACGTGGACCTCGTCTCCTTCACCGGCTCCACCGCCGTCGGGCGTGGCATCGGCGCGCTCGCGGGCGGCGCGGTCAAGCGCGTCGCCCTCGAACTCGGCGGCAAGTCCGCCAACGTGATCCTGCCGAGCGCCGACCTCCCCAAGGCCGTAGCCGTCGGCATCGCCAACGTCATGTCCAACTCCGGCCAGACGTGCAGCGCCTGGACCCGGATGCTGATTCCCGCCGACCGCTACGAGGAGGCGGTGGCGCTCGCCGCCGAGGCCGTCGCCAAGTACGTGCCCGGCGAGCGCGTCGGACCCCTCGTCAACGCCAAGCAGCAGCAGCGCGTCCGCGGCTACATCGAGAAGGGGATCGAGGAGGGCGCCCGGCTCGTCGCCGGCGGCCCCGAGGCCCCGCGCGAGACCGGCTACTACGTCTTCCCGACCGTCTTCGCCGACGTCACCCCGGAGATGACGATCGCCCAGGAGGAGATCTTCGGTCCGGTCGTCTCGCTCCTCCGGTACGAGGACGAGGCCGACGCCCTGGCCATCGCCAACGGCACTGTCTACGGTCTCGCCGGAGCCGTCTGGGGCGAGCCCGAGGAGGCCGTCGCCTTCGCCCGGCGCATGGAGACCGGCCAGGTCGACATCAACGGCGGCCGGTTCAACCCGCTGGCCCCCTTCGGCGGGTACAAGCAGTCGGGCGTCGGCCGGGAACTCGGCGCGCACGGCCTCGGCGAGTACCTCCAGACCAAGTCCCTGCAGTTCTGACGGGGCGGCCCGGACCGCCCAGGCACTTCCGAGGCCCCCTCCGGGCCCTCCCGTCCCTCCGGGCCTTCCGTATCTCCGGGTCTTCCCGTCTTTCCCATGGCCCGACCCGTCCGACCCGTCCGACCCGTCCGACCGTTCCGAGCGCAGAAGGAGCAACGAGCGTGATCCGCGCCGCAGTCCTGCCCGCCGTCGGCTCTCCGCTGGAGATCACCGACATCCAGCTCCCCGAGCCCGGCCCCGGCCAGGTCCGCATCCGGCTCGCCGCCGCCGGCGTCTGCCACTCCGACCTGTCCCTCTCCGACGGCACCATGCGCCTGCCGGTCCCCGCCGTCCTCGGCCACGAGGGCGCGGGCACCGTCGTCTCCGTCGGCGAGGGGGTCGCCCACATCGCCCCCGGCGACGACGTCGTCCTCAACTGGGCCCCCTCCTGCGGGACCTGTCACCCCTGTTCGCTGGGGGAGATCTGGCTCTGTGCCAGCGCCCTGGCCGGCGCCGCGAACGTCCACGCCCGCACCCAGGACGGCACGGAACTCCACCCCGGTCTCAACGTCGCCGCCTTCGCCGAGGAGACGGTCGTGGCCGCGAACTGCGTCCTGCCCGCCCCCGACGGGATCCCGCTGACCGACGCGGCCCTGCTCGGCTGCGCCGTCCTCACCGGCTGGGGTGCGGTCCACCACTCCGCGCGGGTCCGCGCCGGCGAGTCCGTCGCGGTCTTCGGCGTCGGCGGGGTGGGCCTCTCCGCCCTCCAGGCCGCCCGCGTCGCCGGTGCGTCCACGATCGTCGCCGTCGACGTCTCCCCGGAGAAGGAGGCCCTCGCGAGGGCGGCGGGAGCCACCGAGTACGTGGTGGCCTCCGAGACCACCCCCCGGGAGATCCGGAAGCTGACCGGCGGCCAGGGCGTCGACGTGGCCGTCGAGTGCGTGGGCCGTGCCGTCACCATCCGTACCGCCTGGGAGTCCACCCGGCGCGGCGGCCGCACCACCGTCGTCGGCATCGGCGGCAAGGACCAGCAGGTCACCTTCAACGCCCTGGAGATCTTCCACTGGGGCCGCACCCTCGCGGGCTGCGTCTACGGCAACTCGAACCCGGCCGTGGACCTGCCCGTCCTCGCCGAGCACATCAGGGCGGGCCGGTTCGACCTCGGTTTGCTCGTGACCGAGCGGATCACCCTGGACGGCATCCCGGGTGCCTTCGACAACATGATCGCGGGCAAGGGCGGCCGGGCCCTGGTGGTCTTCTGAGCACGGTGTGAGCAGGGCGTGAGCAGACGCGGAAGCCCGTACCGGCCCCATGCCGGTACGGGCTCGCGCGTCTCAGAGGTCCAGGACGAGGCGGGCGCCGCGCGCGCGGCCCACGCAGATCATCATGGTCGTCCCCGAGGCCCTCTCCTCCTCGCCGAGGACGGAGTCGTGGTGCTCGGGCGTCCCCGCGAGCACCTTCGTCTCACAGGTGCCGCACCAGCCCTCCTCGCAGGAGTACGCGACCCCCGGCACGACCTCGCGCACGGCGTCGAGCAGGGTCCCGCCGGGCTCCACGCGCACGGTCCGGCCGCTGCGGCGCAACTCCACCTCGAAGCCGTCCGACGGGGAGGCCCCGTCGGAGGGAGCCGCCCCGAACCGCTCCGTGTGCAGCGGCCCCCGCCACCGTTCCTCCACCGCCCGCAGCAGCCCCTCGGGGCCGCAGCAGTACACGGCCGTCGACGGGTCCAGCGCCCCGAGGGCGGTGTCCAGGTCGGGGAGCCCCGCCGTGTCCTGCGGGACGAGCGTGACCCCGGGGAGCCCGGCGAGCTCCTCGCGGTACGCCATCGTCGCCAGGCTCCGGCCCCCGTACAGCAGGGACCACGTCCCGGGCCGCAGGGAACGGAGCATCGGGAGCAGCGGGGTGATGCCGATGCCGCCCGCCACGAACAGATAGCGCTCGGCGGGCACCAGGGGGAAGCGGTTGACCGGGCCCCGTACCCCGAGGAGCGTGCCCTCCCCGACAGCCCGGTGGACCTCATCCGATCCGCCCCGGCCCGCGGGCTCCCGCAGCACCCCGAGCCGGTACACGCTCCGGTCGGCCGGGTCGCCGCAGAGGGAGTAGTGCCGGACCGCCCCCGACGGCAGGGTCACCTCCAGATGCGCGCCCGGCTCCCACGGGGCGAGTTCGGCTCCCGTGGGGTCGGCGAGGAGCAGGCCCCGGACGCCTTCCGCCTCCTCGACGACCGTCCGGACCACGAGTCGGAACATGGACATGAATGAGCCACCTCGGTGAGTGAGCGGGATCGACGGCCGTCGGTGAGCGGGACCGACGGCCGCCGGCGGGCTGAGCCACGGCGCCCGGGGAGCGGGATCAACGGCCGCCGGTGGGCGGGAGCAGTGGTTCCGGCCAAACGCGGCACAGTGCCCCGTACAGCGCGGCGGCGACCACGAAGGAGGCCGGCAGGCTCAGGTCGACCCCACCGGTGAGCCCGGTCAACGGACCGGTGTAAAGGGGGTTGTTGACCCACAGCACACCGACGACGGAGCCGGCCGCGAAGGCCGCCGCGGCCCGCGCGTTGACCCCGCCCGTGTACCAGTACCGCCCGCCCCCGCCCGTGGCGAAGGTGCGCAGCGCCTCCGCGTCGTACCGGCCCCGGTGGAGCACGTACCCGACGGAGAGCACCGCCGCCCACGGGGCCACGACCGTGAGCAGGAGTGTCACGAACGCCGACATCGCGTCCATGGCGTCGTACACCACCGCGCCGAGGTACAGCACCGCCGCCGCGAGCAGCGCGACCACCGTGGTCACCGCGGCCCGTGAGGAGCGCCAGAACACCGAGTTGGCGGAGAGCCCTGCCGCGTACAGACACAGTCCCGCCTGCGGCAGGGTGCCCGCGAAGCCGAAGACCACGACCGCCACCGCGAACCAGCCCGGCACCGCGTCCGTCAGACCCTGGAGCCACGGCTCGTCGGGCACGGGGAAGAGGGTCGTCACGTACGCGCCGGTGAGGAGCGCGACGATACTGCTGAGGAACATGGAGATCCCGCTGGCCCGCACCACCCGGCCGGTGGGCGTGGCGGAGGGCATGAAGCGGGTGTAGTCGCCCTGGAAGGTGGCGTACGACAGGGGCACGGTGGCGGAGGCGGTCGCCGCCAGCAGCCAGGTGTTGAGGGCACTGTCGAGGGCGAGCGTCCCGCCGGCGTAGCCCGCGTCGAAGTCCGGGGCGAGGACGAGCACGGTGCCGAGGAGGACCACGCCCCCGGTGACGGCGGTCACCTTGTAGGTGCGGACCAGGGTCTGGTGGCCGCGCACGGCGACCAGCGCGACCGCGGCCGCCGTCACGAACATCGCGGTGGTCAGGGCGCCGGGACCCGTGGGGGTGCCGAGGAGCCGGTGGCCGGCGACCATGACGGCGGTGCCGCCCGTCCACACGGCGATCGCGAAGAACCCGAGCGCGGTCACGACCGTGAGGGTGTTGCCGACGACCCGGCCCCGTACGCCGAAGTGCGCGCCGCTCGCCACCGGGTCGTTGGTGCCGGTACGGACGCCGAACCGGGCCAGCGGCGCGAGCAGCGCCGTGCCGACGGCGACGCCCACCGCGATGGCGCTCGCCGAGGCCCACCAGCCCAGGCCGAAGACGACGGGCAGCGCGCCGAGGACGACCGTGCCGAACGAGAACTGCGCGGAGGGCCAGATCCAGCCGAAGTCGCCGGGCGTCGAGGTGCGTTCGGCCTCGGGCACCGGCGCGATGCCGTCGTGGTCGGCCCCCGCACGGGGCGGCACCACGATGGGCGCCGCCCCGGTCGGTGTGGTGGTCATGAGGCGCCCCCGGCCGCGCCACCCAGGCTGGAGGGCAGCCCGGTCTCGACCGCGCCACCCTGCCCGGAGGACCGGACGCTCCCGGCCGCGCCGTGCCCGGAAGGCAGCCCGGTCCCGGCCGTGCCACCCCGCCCGGACGGCATAGCGCCTCCTGCCGCGCCCTGTCCGTCCCCGGCCGCAACCTGTACCGCGGACTCGCCCGGCAGGACGTCGACCACGCGAAGGGCCGCGCACACCGCACCCGACGTGCGCTCGCCGCTCGTCAGGTCGAAGGTCGTGTGGTGCAGGGGACAGGTGATCCGGAGCCTGTCGCCGTCGACCCGGCCGTACTTGAGCCGGCCCCCGCGGTGCGGGCAGACCGCGGCCGCGAGGACCTTGCGGCCGGCGACCTCGACCAGGACCAGGTCCTCGGTCACCTGGCGGACGGTGGGCTCGTCGGAGCCCCGCCGCGCGGCGGGCACGGCGGTCATGTGGCGGTCTCCCGCGCCCGTGCGACGGCCGCCTCCGTGGCCGCGCCGACGATGTCGGAGGCCAGTCGGACCCCCGCCCAGATCTTCGCCAGGTCCGGCTCCTCCAGCGAGCGGATCGCCGTACGCATGTGGTTGCTGTGGTACGAGTCGATGTAGAGGTGCTCGGTGTAGTAGGCGTCGTGGACGACCCCGAGCCGCCGCGCCGCCCGCGCGAAGCTCTGGAAGGCGTACAGCACACTGGTCTCGAAGTAGGCGTACGCCCCCAGGAAGTACTGGGGCGAGGGCGCCCGGCTCGCCAGCCAGTGAAACATGTTGACGTACGCGAAGCACTCCGGGACCGTCTCGTCGAGGTAGTCGTCGAGCCGCAGGCTCATGCCGAACTCGGTGAGCAGGTCGCGGTAGAGCTGGGAGTGCGCCTTCTCCTCGTTGCCGCAGCCGAGTTCGTCGATGAGGACCCGGAAGACCGCCATCGCCGAGCGGTACGGCAGCCGGGGCACCACCGGCAGCAGCGACTCGGACTCGGTGAGACCGTCGAGGGCGAACTGCCGCACCACGACCTTGAACTGGTCGAGCGTGGCGTGCTCGGCGAGGAAGGTCGCGCTCTCCGGCAGCGCGGCCTCCTCCTCCGCGAGGAACTGCTTGAGCGCCTGGAGCAGCTCGCCGGCCGAGCCGAAGGAGGGTGCCGAGGCCTCGTACGCCCGTGCCTTGGGCAGGATCCACCGCTCCTCGATCGCGGTCATCGACCCGTAGTCGCCGAGGTTGGGGACCCGCCGGTAGAGGCTGTGCAGTTCACGCTGGGAGGTCGCGGCCGGGGCCGCGATCGAGTGCGCGGCCACCGGAACGGACAGGTGGGACGAGGGCGTGCTCATGCCGCCGTCGCCTCCTCGTGGGTGGTGGGGGAGGAGATGACGCCCCGCTGGTGCAGTTCCTTCTTGACCCAGCGGTACCAGTCGTCGCGGAAGACTCCGTACCGCTCGCAGACGGTGTTGATCTCCGCCTGGCGGTCGGGGGTCGGGTCGACCAGCATCGCGTTGCACAGGGCCGGTTCGAGGTTGGCCAGCGGGCCGATGAAGCCCTGGATGCCCCGGGCGTCGACGAGCAGGTTCTCCCAGCCCTCGAAGACGGGGATGCCGGTACCGGCCTCGGCCATCTTCCGGGTGAAGGCGGCGTCGCCGCTGGACTCCTTGATGCCGACGATCCCGGGGATCTCGCAGATCCGCAGCAGGGTGTCGAACTCGATCCGGTTGCCCGACAGCGCCTCCTCGTTGTAGAGGAAGATCGGGATGTCGAGGGCCGCGCGGATGGCCCGGTAGTGCGCGACGATCTGGTCCTGCGTCACGTCGGCACCGAACGGCGTGGTGACGACGACGGCGTCGGCGCCGATCTCGGCGGCCGTACGGGCCCGGTCGATCACCGCGGCGGTGTCGGGGAGCTGGATGCCGGCGAGGACGGGCAGGCCGTCGGCGTGCTTGACGGTGTACGTGACGATGTCCTGCCACTGGCGGGCGTCGAGCTTCCAGCCCTCACCGGAGGTCAGGGCCGGCATGAGGCCGCTGACCTCGGACCGGACGTGGTCCAGGAGGCGGGCGACGCTCTGCTCGTCGACGGTTCCGTGCTCGTCGAGGGGGGTGATCAGCGGGACGACGGTCCCGGAGTAGGTGTCAGGCATGAGAAGGGTGCCCTTCGGAATGTCTTCAGAGGTTTTCGGAGACGACCGTCAGGACCAGCGACCGCTGGTAGAGGTCTTCCAGGTACGGGGGGAACGTCGCTTCGGCGACCGTGCCGTGTGAGCCGTCCGGCACGATCGGTACGACGGGCAGGTCGGCCCTCCCCGTCAGACGGGGGCTCGCGGTGTGCAGGACGCCCCCGCGGCCGACGACCTGGGCGAGCAGCAGCCGCTCGTGCGTGGGGAGGCCGTCGAACGCGGGTGTGGTGCAGGCCCGGCGGATGTCGTCCTCGGTGTAGCCGGCGCGGTCGATGGCCAGGTCGGTGTGGAGGACGTCCATGAAGGGGTAGTACTCGTCCTGGACCCCTCGCTCGTAGCCCCACACCAGGTCGTCGCAACGGCCGACCTGTTCCCAGCTCATGACGACCCCGCCGGCGTCCCCCGCGGCCAGCCGGCCCGCGAAGAAGGCCTTGGCGGCCAGGCGGACGGCGTCGTCCTTGCTGTGCATGCCCATGAAGAGGGTGGCGTCGACGAACACCACCGGCCGCGCGTCAGACCGCATAGCGCTCGAGCACCTTCCGCATCCGCTCCATCGCGCCGGCGAACACCTCGGGCTCGCGGGCCAGGGCGAGGCGGATGAAGCGCTCGCCCTTCTCCTTGGTGTTCCAGTAGAAGAAGGTCCCCGGCAGGACGTACACCTCCTCGTCGAAGAGGACGGCCTGGAGCCGGGTGGCGGTCAGGTCCTCCGGCTTGATGCGGAACCAGGCGACGCTGGTGCCCACGACCGGCTCCTGGAACTCCAGGATGGTGCCGCTGAGGGCGGCGCGGGCGGCCTCGCCGTTGGTGCGGATGATGTCGCGGACGGAGGCGAAGCCGTCGGAGATGGAGTCCTCGACGTACTGGGTGACCATGTTGAGGACGAAGGGCGAGACGTTCAGCAGGACGCTGGTGTGGAGGTTGTAGACCTCCTCCTGGATGTCCCGGCTGGCCGTGATCATGGCGCACTTGGCGTCCTGGATCGGCCAGGTCTTGCCGGTGTCCTCCATGACCATGTAGGTGACGCCCGACTCCTCCAGGAGCTGGTAGATGTCGACCCGGCCGATGCCCTCGTCGCAGAGCGCGAAGGAGGCGAAGCAGAAGTCCATCACCAGGACCTTGTCGTGGTCCACGCAGTAGCGGACCACCTCCCGGAAGCCCTCCAGCTTCTCCGCGAGCAGCGTGAACCCGGTGGGGTTGTTGGGGTCGACGAGGTAGATCGCGTCCGCGTCGACCTGCTCGACGAGCCGCTCGTAGATGGCGTCCTTGTCGTGCAGCGCCGACTCGGCGAGCGGGGAGATCGGCACCTGCATGTTGCGCAGCAGGTCGACCAGGTTGTCGAAGCAGGGCTCCACCAGCTGCACCGACTTGCCGCGCTGCTTCAGGAACATGCCGGCGACCATGGTCGACACGCTGGCGGAGTAGGAAAGGAGTGTGCGGTCCATCGCACGGGCGGTGGGCTGCTGGTGCAGTCGGAAGAAGGCGTCGAGGAACTGCCGCTCGAAGTGCGCCTGCTGCTTCGACTCGGACTCGTGCCAGAGCTCGGGGAGCCGCGAGACGATTCGCTCCTGGGACGCGGACTGACGCTGGTGGGTATGCGCGTCGGCCAGGTTGAACCGGGTCTTCAGGGCTTCGATCTCGTGCTGGGTGAGGTCGACGAACGTGCTGACGTCTGCCTTGTCGGTCAACGACATGAGAACTCCCGCTGTCGATACGAATCTCCGTCCGGAATTCCGGCGGCGTGAACGACTGTAGGAGCTTCGACCGGCCTTGCGAATAACAGCCGGGTCACGCAATTAATAATCACCGCGATGTTCTCCTGGCGAAAAAAAGGAACGACGGTCAGGCATTCCTCGAAAGGAATGCCTGACCGTCGTTCCCCTTGTTCTCCGGCTTTTTCCGCCGCGTGCGGCGGCTTTCAGCTATTCAGTGGCGGCCCGCAGCAGGATGTCCTCGTATACCTTCGGGTCGTCCGAGTGGATCACCGGCCAGCCGATGCCGTACGAGCCCTCCCAGCCCACGTCGATGCCGGGGTTGGCCTCGTCGGAGCCGTCGGGCAGGAACAGGTGGGGGCTGCAGTTGACCCGGTCGGTCCCGGACTGCGCGGCCTGGTCCGCGAGGGCCCGGCGCGCGCGCCCGTCGTCGAGCGCCTCGGTGAGGGCGTCGACGTCGACCGCGCCGGTGTCGGCGGCCACGTCCAGGATCACCTTGCGGTGGCTGATGCAGCGCGACTCGGCCCAGAAGGCCCGGCGGAGCCCGAGGTCGAGCTGCTCCGAGGCGTGGAGGCTCTGCTCCTTGGCGGCGAGCACGGCCTCGAGGGCGGGCAGGGTCGTGGAGGGGTAGAGCCAGTCCTTGGCCTGCCACAGCTGCCAGCCGGCGGACGGTTCCAGGCTGGCCATCCGGGCGACCTCGCTGTCCGTGCCCGGTCGCGGGCTCGGAGCGTCGTTGAGCAGTTCGAGGGGGAAGGCGCGCAGGTCGAAGGCGACCTGCTCCTCCAGGCCGAGCCTGGCCCGGGTGGCGTGCAGCCGGTGGACGGCGATGTGCGCGAAGGAACACCAGATGTCGGAGAAGACGGTGACGACTCCGCGCGGCGGGGTCAGGTCGGCGGTGGTCGGGTCGGGCATGGTTCTCCTCGGTTCGTGCGCGGGCGGAGCGGGCTCAGCCGGCGGGGGACTCGATGGCGTCGAGCGCCGCCTCGATGTCGAGGTCGGCGCCGGGCAGCCAGGCGGGCAGGGAGGGGATGCGGGCCATCGCCCGGAAGAGGCGGGGCACGGAGTCCTCGCGGACGGTCGGCCCGTGGGCGCTGAGCAGCCGGGCGGGGCGCAGGGCGGCCAGCTCGCGCACCGGCCGGAGGAACTTCTTCTCGTCGACCAGTGCGGTCCACGGCGCTATCGCCCGGTTCAGGACGTCGAAGCCCCGGAAGAATTCCTCCTCGGAAAGGTCCGCGAAGTCCTGGCGTATTTCCTCGACGACGGTTCCGAAACTGTCGGAGCTGTAGAGCGTTCCATCGGAGTGGTCGAACACGGCGAGGGTTCCGGGTGAATCGAACGTGGGCGGCCGGTGAAAACTCAGCTCACGGTCGCCGATTTTCACCCGGTTTCCCGGGTTCGCGGTCACCACCCGGTCCTGCGGAATGCTGAACTCTTCGGATATTCGCGTCACCGATATCGCGTTGGCGAGGACCTTGGCGTGCGGCGCGGCCGCCAGGATGTCCGCGAGGGCTCCGGTGTGGTCGCGGTCGTCGTGGGTGACGACGACCCAGCGCAGGTCGGCGGGCTCGATCAGCGACCAGAGGGAGTCCAGGAAGCCCTGCCGGTCCACGGGCATGCCGGTGTCCACGAGGAACGGCTGACCGGACCGTACGAGGAAGGCGTTCACCGGCTGGTCGCCGATGCCCGGTATGGGCAGCGCCGAGGGGAGGACGTGGATGTCCGGCCCGGCGGTGTAGGACGGTTTCATGACGAGCCTTTCATGACGCACCGAGCGGGCCGCGGCCCCCGGGCGGGACCCGGGGCGGCGGACCCGGTCAGACGAGCTGGATGGTCAGGGAGCCTGCGATCAGCAGGACGAGGCCCAGGGCGCGCGGCTTCGTGAGGGTGCGCTGGGGGAGCTTGAACAGGCCCTTGTGGTCGATCAGCGCCGAGGTGAGCTGCTGGCCCGTCACGGTGAGCGCGATGGTCACGGCCGCCCCGATGGAGGGGATGAGCAGGAAGGTCCCGGTGACGTAGGCGGCGGCGCAGGCGCCACCGAGCCAGCCCCACCAGGGCATCTTCTTCAGCGGCGCGATCTTGGGCTTGGGGGTGCGGCGGGTCGCGTAGAGCACGAGCAGCACGACGGCGATGGTGAAGGTCGCCACGGCGAAGCTGATCACGGCGACGGTGATGGGCTCCTTGAGCTGGGCGCGCAGCTGTGCGTTGACCGCGCCCTGCACGGGCAGCACGGCGCCGGCGACGACACCGAGGACGAGCCAGCCGACACGGCCGGCGCTCGACATCCTGGGCGCGCCGGGAGGGGCGGCTGCCTTCATGCCCCGGATGATCACGACGATGCCGGCGAGCACGGCCACGGCGCCGATGACGATCCCGGCGCTGAGGTCCTTCTGTTCGAGGCCGAGCAGACCGAACAGGTCGAGCGCGAGCGAGGCGAACATCTGGCCCGTGACGAAGAGCCCGACCGCGGCGAGGGCTCCGAGCCGCGGGAAGAGCAGGATGCCGCTGGTGATGTAGAGCGGACTCGCGAGGCCGCCCAGGAGCTGCCAGGCCTCGACGTCGGGCAGTTTGCCGAGGGCGCCGAGGGCTCCGGCCGCCACCGCGAGGACGGTCAGCAGACCGGTGGCGACGCCGAGCTGGATGGTCGAGGCGCCGTACGGGGTGCCGACGGCCGAGTTGAGCTGGAGGTTCACCGAGGCCTGGACGGCCAGGAGGCAGCCGACCAGCAGGGCCGCGGCGAGGAGCGCGGTGTGCATCTTGATCTCCCTGGGACGGGATGGCGAGCGGGTAAGTGGACACTGAGTCCGCTTAGCATGCCACGACAGCCATCAAGCGGACAAGGTGTCCACTTAGCTCCGGGGGAAGTAAGGTCTGGGCCATGAGCGACGACGAGCAGCGCGGTCGTGGAGCCGCCTCCGTGCACCGGGTCGGCGGGCTCCTTGGTGATCTTCAGGCGGCCGACGAACAGCCGGTCGCCCCGCGCCGACGCGCGGACGCGGAACGCAACCGGGCCCAGATCCTGGCCGCGGCCGAGCAGCTCTTCGCCGAGCAGGACCCCCGGTCGGTCACCATGGACAAGATCGCCAAGGCGGCCGGGGTCGGCCGCGCCACGCTGTACCGGAGCTTCCCCGATCCGTCGTCGGTCGCCGTCGCGCTGCTCGACGAGCACGAGCGCCGCCTCCAGGGCCAGCTGATCTACGGGCCTCCGCCGCTGGGGCCCGGCGCCCCCGCAGGGGAGCGGCTCGCCGCGTTCTACCTGGCGATGCTCGACCTGCTCGAACGGCACCTGCCGCTGGCGCTGGGGGCGGAGACCGGGCCCGCGCGGTTCCGGACGGGCGCCTACGGCTTCTGGCGCGTCCACGTCCGCACCCTGCTCGTCGACCACGGGGTCGAGGACCCGGACCCGCTGATCGACATCGCGCTCGGCCCGCTGTCGCCCGAGCTCTTCCAGTTCCAGCGGCACGAGCTGGGCCTGTCCACCGAGCGCATCGGCCGGTCCCTGGCGCTCTTCGCCCGCCAGCTGCTGCGGTCGGGGGAGTGAGGAGGGTCCGGTTCAGGACCGCGGCCCCGTCGTGAACCGCGGGAGGCAGGCCCTAGGGGGACTGCGGGCCGGTGGCCGGGTGGACCAGGCCCGGCAATATCAACTTCCAGATACGGCTGAGCCGTTGCTCGGCCGGGACGTGCAACGCGCCGGTCTCGGCGCTCCTGAGGCCCTCGTCCGAGGACCAGGTCTCGTCCGTCGGGGTGCCGGGGCCGCGCATCTCCAGCTCGACCCCGGTGATCACGTACCCGATCAGCGCCGCGACCGCCGCCGCGTCCACGCCGGGGCGCAGGGCCTTCTCGGCCGCGGCGAAGCGGGCCAGCCGGGCCACCTCACGCCGCCAGGGACAGTCCTCGGATAACCCCGGTCCGGTTAACTGCAGTTCCCGTGCGAGGCGTTCGCCGGCCCGTGCCATCGGATCCGTCTCGAAGAGCCGGATCAGCGCGTGGGTGGCGATCACCAGCTTGTCGATCGCGGTGCCGCCCACGCCCTCCGTGGACAGGCAGGCCGACTCGACCGTGATCCGGGTGACCGCGCGGGCCCGCTCGCGGACCGCCATCGCCAGATCCGCCTTCGTCGCGAAGTGGAAGACGAGGGCCCCGGTGGTGACCCGGGCCTCCCCGGCTATCCGGGCCAGGGAGGCCCGCTCGTATCCGAGCCCGTCGAACACCCTCGCGGCTGCCGACAGGACTTCCTGTCTGGTCCGTTCCGCCCGCTGTTGAATCGCCATGAGCTCCCCCGTCGATGCGCGTAGGTGCCGGACCGTTATGTTCCGGCCCATGTCTGTGACCGACTCGAAACTATCCGGCCGAGAGGCGGCGAAACGTACCTCGCCCTCCCACGGGCCGAAACTGGGGCTTGACGGGCATCTCCACTCCAGGTCGCGGGCACCGACCCCCCGTCCTGCGTCCGCGAAGTGACCGGAACAGGAGGTACGGCCTGTCAGGTGGATCCAGCCGTTCCGGAGGCGATCGAGGCCCGCGGGCGTGATCGGGAAACGGCCACGCCCGCCAGGCACAGCGCACCGCCGGCGAGAGTGAGCAGACCCGGCAGCTCGCCCAGGAACACCCACGCCATGGCCACGACGAGAGCGGGCACGGCGTACGTCGTCGCGCCCATCCGTCCGGCGGTCGTACGCGCCAGGGCGTAGGCCCAGGTCGTGAACGCGAGCGCGGTCGGGAAGACGCCCAGATAGACCATGTTGAGGGTCGCCGACAGCGGGGCGCGGCCCGCCTCCTCGACCAGCTGCCCGGCGAACGGCAGGCAGGCCGTCGCCCCCACCAGGCACCCGAAGGTCGTCACCTGGAGCGCGCTGCCGTGCGCGAGCGCCGGCTTCTGGGCCACGACCCCGCCCGCGTACGCCATCGCCGCCAGCAGGCAGAGCAGCACCCCCAGCACCAACGTGTGCCCGCCGGAGGACCCGGCGGACATCGACAGGCCCACGGTCACCGCCCCCGCGAAGGACACCGCCATGCCCGCGAGCAGCCGGGGCGGCAACGACTCCTGGAGGAACCGGGCGCCGAGCAGCGCGATCAGGATCGGCCCGACGTTCACCACCATCGCGGCCGTGCCCGCGTCGACCTCCTGCTCGCCCCAGTTCAGCACCACCATGTACACCCCGAACCAGAGGAGGCCCGAGACCACGATCCCCGGCCAGGCCGCCCGGGGCGGCGGCCCCTCTCGCCGGACCAGGAGGACGGCTCCGAGGACCAGCACCCCCGCGAGCAGCCGCCCCAGCGCGAGGGCGCCCGGGGAGTACGCCTCCCCGGCGCTGCGGATGGAGACGAAGGCGGAGGCCCAGAGGACCACGGTGACACCGGCGGCGGCGAAGGCGAGCCGCGAGGATTGCTTCTGCATGCCCCGACCGTAGGGCGCGGACCCTTCGGCGCTCACCGCAATATCACCGGGCGGTGGTCCTGCGCCCGCCGTTCGCGTCCGGTCCGGCGCAACCGCCGCGCTACCGACCCGGTGCGCTCCGGGCTCGGAGCGGTATCACCGCAGGTCCGCCGGAGGGATGCCCAGGGACGCGTACAGCGCGCTCTCGCCCGCCTCGGTGACCTTCACGGCCCGTTCGGAGCCGATCCGTACGCACCATCCGGCGTCCAGCGCGTGCCCGCACAGCGCGGCGCCCGCGACCCCCGCGAGGTGCGGCTTCCGTTCGGTCCAGTCGAGGCAGCCGCGCGCGACGGGCCGCCGTCCCCGGCGTACGAGGGGGACGCCCAGCTCGTCGAACCAGACCAGGCCCCGGTCCGTGAGCGCGAACCCGGTGTCCTGGCGCAGCAGGCCGCGCACGGTCATCGCCTCGGTGACGACGATGCCGAGCCGTCCCGCGAGGTGGTCGTAGCAGGTCCGCCCCCGGGCCATCGCCCGTCCGGCGCTCGCGGCTCCCAACGAGCGGGGCGGCGCGGCCACCGCCGGTTCGGAGCGGGCGGCCAGGTCCTCGACGAGGTGGGCGATCCCGGGGTCGGCGAGGCGCACGTACCGGTGGCGTCCCTGCCGTTCCTCCGCGAGCACCCCGCCGGAGACGAGCTTGCCGAGGTGCTCGCTCGTGGTGGAGGGCGCCACGCCCGCGTGCCGGGCGAGCTCACCGGCGGTCCACGCCCTTCCGTCGAGCAGGGCGAGCAGGAACGCGGCGCGGGTCTCGTCCGCGAGGAGCGCCGCGAGCGCGGCGAGGTCACTGGCTGCCATGGGGCCAGCCTCCCGCACTCACGCTTCGGTGGTGGCCGAAGTGTCGAAGGAGTTCCCGGATCGCCGGCCGAGGGTGTCGTACTGGAGCCGCAGCCCGTCGAGCAGGGCCCGCAGGCCCGTCTCGAAGGCACCCTCGTCGACCTTCTGGCGGTGCTCCGCGAGGAGGTGGGCCTGGCCGAGGTGCGGATAGTCGGCCGGGTCGTAGGCCGACTCGTCGTCGACGAAGCCACGGGCGAAGGAGCCCAGCGCGGACCCGGTGATGAAGTACCGCATCAGGGCGCCGATGGAGGTGGCCTGGGCCGGGGGCCAGCCCGCCCGGACCATCGCACCGAAGACGGCGTCCGCGACGCGCAGACCGGCCGGGCGGCGGCCGGGGCCCTGGGCGAGGACCGGGACGATGTGCGGGTGGTCGGCGAGGGCGGCGCGGTAGGACACGGCCCAGTCCCGGAGCGCCGTCACCCAGTCGCGGCCGTCCGTCTCCGTGAACATCGACAGGTCGATCTTCGCGCTCACCGCGTCGGCGACGGCGTCGAGGATCTCGTCCTTCGTGCGGAAGTGGTTGTACAGCGAAGGCCCGCTCACTCCGAGTTCGGCCGCGAGCCGGCGCGTGGAGAGCGCGCCGAGGCCCTCCGCGTCCACGAGGGCGCCCGCCGTCTCCACGATGCGGTCTCGGCTGAGCAGGGGCTTGCGCGGTCGGGCCATGGCGCACATAGTAGGCCCGCGCAGAAAAAACTAGCAGTGGTAATTAACGAGCCGGGCGGCGGCCCGAGTGAGGGGTGCACGGTGGATCTGGCGCTGAGCGAGGAGCAGGAGGCCGTACGACGGCTCGCCGAGGACTTCGTCGCGCGCGAGGTGACCCCGCACGCCGCGGCGTGGGACCGCGCCGAGGAGGTCGACCGGGCGATCGTCAAGAAGCTCGGCGCCGTCGGCTTCCTCGGACTCACCGTCCCGGAGGAGTACGGCGGCTCGGGCGGCGACCACCTCGCGTACTGCCTCGTGACCGAGGAACTCGGGCGCGGCGACTCCTCCGTGCGCGGCATCGTCTCCGTCTCCCTCGGCCTGGTCGCCAAGACGATCGCCTCCTGGGGCAGCGAGGAGCAGAAGCGGGCGTGGCTGCCCCGGCTCACCTCCGGTGAGGCGCTCGGCTGCTTCGGCCTCACCGAACCCGGCACCGGGTCCGACGCCGGCAACCTCGCCACCAGGGCCGTGCGGGACGGGGACGACTACGTCCTCGACGGCACCAAGATGTTCATCACCAACGGCACCTGGGCCGACGTCGTGCTGCTCTTCGCCCGCACCGGCGACACCCCCGGCCACAAGGGCGTCTCCGCCTTCCTCGTCCCCGCCGACACCCCCGGCCTCACCCGCCGCCCCGTCCACGGCAAGCTCGGCCTGCGCGGCCAGGCCACCGCCGAACTCGTCCTCGACGGCGTCCGCGTCCCGGCCGACGCGATGCTCGGACCCGAGGGCAAGGGCTTCACCGTCGCCATGTCCGCCCTCGCCAAGGGGCGCATGTCGGTCGCCGCGGGCTGCGTCGGTATCGCGCAGGCCGCCCTGGACGCCGCCCTGCGGTACGCGGGGGAGCGGGAGCAGTTCGGAAAGCCCATCGCCTCCTACCAGCTCGTACAGGAGCTGATCAGCGACATCGCCGTCGACGTGGACGCCGCCCGGCTGCTCACCTGGCGGGTCGCCGACCTCGTCGACCGCGGCCAGGACTTCGCGACCGCCGCCTCCAAGGCGAAGCTGTATGCCTCCGAGGCCGCCGTCCGCGCCGCGAACAACGCCCTCCAGGTCTTCGGCGGCTACGGCTACATCGACGAGTACCCGGTGGGCAAGCTGGTCCGCGACGCGCGGGTGATGACCCTGTACGAGGGCACGACCCAGATCCAGAAGCTGATCATCGGACGGGCACTGACGGGGGTGTCGGCCTTCTGACCCCCGGCCCGGCCGCCGCCTCCCCCGCGGACCGCCTCTGAGTACGTCACTGAGTACGCGGACGGATGTGGCACCCGCCACATCCGGCCCATGCTGTCCGGCATGAGCGACACACCCGTCAAGCAGCAGAACACCGCCGCCTACTACACGCAGGCCGTCCTCTCCTTCGGCATCGCCCTCGCCGCCGTGGCCATCGGGATCTTCCAGCTGGAGGCGAGCGCCTGGGTGCGGGCCTTCCTCGCCGTCTCGGTCCTCTACCTCACGACCTCGGCCTTCACGCTGGCGAAGGTCGTCCGTGACCGCCAGGAGGCCGGGCAGATCGTCAGCCGGGTCGACCAGGCCCGCCTCGAGAAGCTCCTCGCCGAGCACGACCCGTTCCAGAAGCTCTGAGCCGTCGGGGCCCCGCGCTGCGGCCGCCGATCTCCCCCGCCGCCCTCTAAGCGCTTGCTCACCCTCGTTGTATGGTGTTCGTTCTGACGGGGTCGAGAAGGAGTGCGGGATGAGCGCGGCGGAGGAGACCCCCGGGGTCGAGGACATGCCCTGGGGCGAGGTCACGCCCGAGGCCGCCCGGCGGCTGCTGGTGGCCGCCGTCGAGGCGTTCGCCGAGCGGGGCTACCACGCCACCACCACCAGGGACATCGCCGGCCGCGCCGGGATGAGCCCGGCCGCGCTCTACATCCACTACAAGACCAAGGAAGAGCTGCTCCACCGGATCAGCCGGATCGGGCACGACCGCGCCCTGGACATCCTCACGGCCTCCGCCGACGCCGACGGCACGGCCGCCGAGCGCCTCGCCGACGCCGTCCGCTCCTTCGTCCGCTGGCACGCCGAGCGCCACACGACGGCCCGGGTCGTCCAGTACGAACTCGACGCCCTCGGCCCCGAGCACCGCGCCGAGATCGTCGAACTGCGCCGCGCGTCCGACGCGGTGGTGCGCCGCATCATCGAGGAGGGTGTGGCGGCGGGCGAGTTCGACGTGCCCGACGTGGCCGGCACGACGGTCGCCGTGCTCTCCCTCTGCATCGACGTCTCGCGCTGGTTCAACACCCAGGGCCGCCGGACACCCGACGAGGTCGGCGCGCTCTACGCCGACCTCGTGCTCAGGATGGTCGGCGCTCAGAAGTAGTAGCGGGAGACCGATTCGGCGACGCAGACCGGCTTCTCGGACCCCTCGCGCTCCACCGTCACCGCCGCCGTCACCTGCACGCCGCCGCCCGCCTCCTCCACCTTCGTCAGGACGGCCGTGGCGCGCAGCCGCGAGCCGACCGGCACGGGAGCGGGGAAACGCACCTTCTCCGTGCCGTAGTTGATGCCCATCTTCACGCCCTCGACCCGCAGGACCTGCGGGACGAGGGCGGGCAGCAGCGACAGGGTCAGATAGCCGTGCGCGATCGTGGTGCCGAACGGGCCCGAGGCCGCGCGCTCCGGGTCCACGTGGATCCACTGGTGGTCCCCGGTCGCCTCCGCGAAGAGGTCGATCCGCTTCTGGTCGACCTCCAGCCAGTCGCTGTGCCCCAGCTGCTCGCCGACCCCCGCACGCAGCTCGTCGGCGGAGGTGAAGATCCTCGGCTCGGCCATGTTCCTGATCCCTTCTGGTACGGCGTACCCCATCCGGCACGGCATACCCAATGGTCGGTATCTAAGCGCTTGCTCAGCATGTGGGGGTGAGGGGTGCGCTGTCAACGGACCGGAAGGTGCATCGTCCACGGACCAGTAGGGTCGCCGGGTGCCGCAGATTCCAGAGAAGATCCACGAACTCACCGTCGGTCAGCTCTCCGCCCGCAGCGGGGCCGCCGTCTCCGCCCTCCACTTCTACGAGGCGAAGGGGCTCATCAGCAGCCGCCGCACCAGCGGCAACCAGCGCCGTTACGGCCGCGACACCCTGCGCAGGGTCGCCTTCGTCCGCGCCGCACAGCGGGTCGGGATCCCGCTGGCCACCATCCGCGAGGCGCTCGCGCAGCTCCCCGAGGAGCGGACCCCCACGAACGACGACTGGGCGAGGCTCTCGGCCGCCTGGCGCACCGAACTCGACGAGCGCATCAGACAGCTCGGCCGGCTCCGCGACCACCTGACGGACTGCATCGGCTGCGGCTGCCTCTCGCTGGAGACCTGCGTCCTGTCCAACCCGGACGACATCGTCGGCGAACGGATGGTGGGCTCCCGCCTGCTGCCGGTCCGCCGACCCGGCACGGACGGCACGCCCGCCCCCTGAGAGCGGACTCCGCCGACGGGGCGTCACGGCCGGGGGTGACCCGGCGGGCCGACACCCGCCGGGCGCCGCCGGTGGAGGCGCGGGGAGCGTCTCGCGCCCCCCGCCGCTCACGCGGCCGGCGCCAGCGACCGGGGGCGCTCCCCGCGGGCGCGTGCCAGCGCCCCCGAGGTCAGCACCGCACGCGGTACGCCCACCCCGCAGTCCCCGCAGACCGGTCCTGGCGCCGGTGCGAACGTGTCGCCAGGGCCGGCCCATTCGATGTGCGGCCCGGCGCACACCGGGCACCCCTCGCCGGGTCCGCGCTCCAGAGCCGTGATCAGCCGCCGCAGCACCTCCGGCAGCGGGTCCGACGGATGCACCGCGGGATCGCCGCACCGGACCACGCCGTTGCCGCCCCAGACCCGCCGGTGCCAGTCGTCGAGCGCCCCGGGCCGGCGCAGGCCCTCGTGCTTCTCCCGCCGCCGTCGGGCGGCGAACCTCTCCTCGTACGCGAGCCACAGGGCCCGCGCCTCCTCCAGCTCGTCGAGCGCGGCGACCAGCCGCCCGGGGTCGAGTTCCCGGTCCTCGGGGCCGAACCTGTGCCGGCGGCACAGGTGGTCCCACGTCGCCCGGTGCCCGTACGGCGCGAACCGCTCCAGGCACTTGCGCAGCGAGTACCTGCGCAGCGCCGTGTCGCACCCCGGATCGCGCACCTGTCTCGCGAGACTCCGGAAACCGGCCATCTCCCGCCACCTCCGTCGCTGGTCCTTCCGTGGTATCAGAGGGACGAACGAGCGCCCCGTCGTGTTCCATCGGAATACGGATGGCATCCGTCAATGGCGCGGAAGAGGCCCTTGTGACCCCGCCCCGCCCAGGCGTCCGCCGAGGCCGGGCAGGCCTCTGACCAGCCCCTGACGGCCCTTCCGAAGCCGGCACGCCCGCGCGTGGCCGTGGCCGGAGTTCGGCCGGGACCGGTGACGCCCCGGTCAGCGCAGCCGTGCCGCCGTGATCCGGGGGAAGTGGATGAGGAGGTCGTAGGCCGTGGCGAGGCGGACCGGAGCGACGGCGCCGGGCCAGGGGTAAGCGGTCCCGATGAGGCGGCTCGGCCGGTGGCTGCCCAGCCAGGCCCGCGCCGCCGGTGTGGTGCGCCGGAGGTCCAGGTAGAAGGCGTCGGGCGCGACCCGGTCGAGGGTGTGGGCGTTGCTGTCGGGGCCGAGCGTGCCGACGGTGAAGGGCCGCAGCGGCTCGCCCGGGGCCTCGGTGTCGTGGGCGTTGAAGGAGCCCTGTCCGAAGGAGGCCCCGACGCTCACGTAGTCCCGCCCGAGGGCGTCCCGGAGGAACGCGCCCTGGAGCCGGGGGTACTGGTCCGGCTTCGTGGTCTCGTACCCCACGTGCCCGTTGTGCGCGGAGAGCAGGATCCGGTCGCCGGTCCGCCGCTGCCACCACACGGTGTTCTCGGCCATGACCCGGTCCCGGTAGAGCATCGCCGCGGCGACCCCCGCGTCCGTCAGGATGTCGTGCGCGTACTCCGTGCCGACCTGGGCGATGGCCCGAGCGTGCTGGACGGCCCACGCTGCGGCCTCACGCGCGCGTGCGTCCTTCCCGGGGCTCTGGCGCTCCAGGAGGGCGAAGGCGGTGTTCACCTCGTCGGCCATCCGTCGCCGTTCGGCCCGCGGCCTGGTCATGTACCCCTTCATCCACGCCTCCACCCCGCCCGTGGGGCGCGAGGCCCGGTACAGCTCCTGGAAGCGGGGGAGGAGCGCCGGGTGGACGCGGGCCACGTACGAGGTGACCTCGTCGAAGACGTTCCCGCCGGCGTAGCCGAGGTCGTTGCCCATGAAGCGGACCCGGTGCCCGGGGTGGAGCTGGTTGTGCCGCCGCATCCAGTGGAAGAGGTCGAGGTACTCCTCGGTGTTCCAGAGTCGGTACGACTCCTGGAACTCGTCCCGCATGATCTTCCGGATGTCACCGCGGCCGGTGGTCACCCACTCGTCGACGAGCAGTCCGGTGGACCAGCTTGTCTCCAGCGCGAAGGTGGTGAAGCCCCTTCGTTCCACGAGGTGTTCGAAGATCCGGTGCTTGGTGGTGAAGAACTCGGCCGAACTGTGGGTGGCCTCGCCGATCCCGACCACCTTGGCCGAGCCGATCATCCGGTCGAGCGGGCGCAGGTCGGTCAAGGGCTGGGCGGTACGGGCGAGTTCGCGCGCGGGGTCCGGCGTGGCCGGGTCGGTGGTGGCGCCGGCGGCGGGCGCCAGGGTGCCGAGGCAGGCGGCGAGCAGGAGTCCGACGAGGGGCAGCCGGCGGCGTAAGGAGAGGTTCATGGGGCCAGCGTGGTCGGCGGGACGCCCAGGGGACATCCCGCCCGCACCCCGGTCGAGCGGGGGGACACCCCCCGCAGGCTCTCCACCCGCCCCCCGGCCCCCTCGCCTCGGGCGACCGGAGAGCCCCCGCCCGGTCGCGCTCCGCCTCAGTGGCAGAACAGGCACTCCTCTCAGCGGTAGAGCAGGTACTCCTCCCGCACCGCCCGGAAGGCCGCCAGGTCCGCCTGCCACGCCCCCACGGTCTCGTCGACGCCCGCGCCGGCGTCGATCAGCGTCCGCACCCGGGTCGAACCGGTCAGCTTGTCGATCCAGTGGTCCGCCCGCCAGGCGAAGCCGGACCACGAGCTCCGGGCGGTGACCAGGAGCCCGATCCCGGTCCGTACCGGGTCGAAGGAGTCCCGGTCGTGGACGTGCAGCTGCACCCCGCCCACCGTCCTGCCCTGGAACTTGGAGAACGTCGGCGCGAAGTACGCCTCCCGGAACCGGACCCCGGGCAGCCCCAGCGCGTTCGCCGCCTCCGCCCACCGGCGGTCGATCCCCTCGGCGCCGAGGAGTTCGAACGGGCGGGTGGTACCCCGCCCCTCGGACAGGTTGGTCCCCTCGAAGAGGCAGGTGCCGGAGTAGACGAGCGCGGTCTCCGGCGTCGGCATGTTCGGGCTCGGTGGCACCCAGGGCAGCCCGGTCGCGTCGAAGAACGCCGTGCGCCGCCACCCCGACATCCGGACCGTCTCCAGGGCGACGGGCGAGCTCAGGAACTCGCCGTTGAACAGCCGGGCCAGCTCGGCCACCGTCATGCCGTGCGCCTGCGCGATCGGCTCGCGTCCGACGAACGTGGCGAACGCCCGGTCCAGGACCGGGCCGAGCGCCGCCCGCCCGGTCACCGGGTTCGGCCGGTCCAGGACCACGAACCGCTTCCCGGCGAGCGCGGCGGCCACCATGCAGTCGTACAGCGTCCAGATGTAGGTGTAGAAGCGGGCGCCGACGTCCTGGATGTCGAAGACGACCGCGTCCACCCCGGAGGCGGTGAAGACGTCGGCGAGCGGCTGTCCGCTCTTCAGGTACGTGTCGTAGACGGGCAGTCCGGTCGCCGGGTCGTCGTACCGGCCCTCGGAGCCACCCGCCTGGGCCGTGCCGCGGAAGCCGTGCTCGGGTCCGAAGACGGCGACCAGGTCCACCCGCTCGTCGGCGTGCATCGCGTCCACGATGTGCCGCGCGTCCCGGGTGACGCCGGTCGGATTGGTGACGACGCCGACCCGCTCGCCGGCGAGGAGGGCGTACCCGTCGGCCGCCAGCCGCTCGAATCCGGTCCGTACCCGCGGCCGGCCCGACTCCTCCCCGGCCGCCGGCGCGGGGGGCGCGGTGGCCGCCACCACCCCCAGCGCGCCTCCGGCGGCCAGCAGACTCCGTCGCGACAGGTTCATGCGGAAACCTCCTCGATGGCCGGCCCCGGCGGGGCGCGTGACATGGGCACGCACGCTAACGCTCACGGCGCCCCCGGGGAACGAGGCGTGCGGGACCCGTCAGCTCCGGCCCCTCCGTCCCCCCCCCGCCCGGTCTCTTCCCTCCCGACATACCGACCGGTTAGTCTGCCGGTCGACAGGTCAGGGACGTCATCGCGGAGAGGTGGACCACGCCATGGGTGCGGGTACGAGCGGGAGCACGGGCGCGAGTGTCGTCCGGGGCGCAGGAGTCGTCGTCACGGGAGCGGGCGGAGGCATCGGCGCCGCCCTCGCCCGCCGGTTCGCCGCCGAGGGAGCCCGGGTCGTCGTCAACGACCTCGACCCCGACCGCACCAAGGCCGTCGCCGAGGAGATCGGCGCCCTCGCCGTCCCCGGGGACGCCTCCGCCGTCGTCGACGAGGCCCGCGAGGCCCTCGGCGGCACCGTCGACATCTGGTGCGCCAACGCCGGACTCTCCTCGCCCGGCGACGCCTTCGCCGACGAGGACGTGTGGGCCGCCGCCTGGGACGTCAACGTCATGGCCCACGTCCGCGCCGCCCGCGCCCTCCTCCCGGAGTGGCTGGAGCGCGGCAGCGGCCGGTTCGTCTCCACCGTCTCCGCCGCCGGACTGCTCACCATGATCGGAGCCGCGCCCTACAGCGTCTCCAAGCACGGCGCGTACGCCTTCGCCGAATGGCTCTCCCTCACGTACCGGCACCGCGGCCTCACGGTGCACGCCATCTGCCCCCAGGGCGTCCGTACGGACATGCTCGCCTCCGCCGGAACGGCCGGCGAGCTCGTCCTGGCCCCCACCGCCATCGAGCCCGAGGCCGTCGCCGACGCCCTGCTCGACGCCGTGGCGGCCGACCGCTTCCTCGTCCTGCCGCACCCCGAGGTCGCCGGTTACTACCGCAACCGGGCCACCGACCCCGAGCGCTGGCTGGGCACGATGAACCACCTCCAGCAGGCCTGGGAGACGGGCCCCCGATAGCCCCCGGACGGGCACCCGTCGGCGCCGGCCCCCGGCGGATGGGAAGATCTACCGGCGGGAACACGTTCCCCATGACCGAAAACGATCACCACGGAAGGCGGCGGAGCATGGCCAGGACGACGGACGGGAGCGGTACCCCCGTCCCCCAGAGGCTCCTCGCCGCCGCCACCCGGCTCTTCGCGGAGCAGGGTTACGACCGCACCTCCGTCCAGGAGATCGTCGAGGCCGCCGGGGTCACCAAGGGCGCCCTCTACCACTACTTCGGCTCCAAGGAGGATCTCCTCCAGGAGGTCTACTCCCGCGTCCTGCGCCTCCAGCAGGAGCGCCTCGACGCGTTCGCCGACGCCGACGCGCCCGTCGAGGACCGGCTGCGCGACGCCGCGGCCGACGTCGTCGTGACCACCATCGAGAACCTCGACGACGCCGCCATCTTCTTCCGCTCCATGCACCACCTGAGCCCCGAGAAGAACAAGCAGGTCCGATCCGAGCGGCGCCGCTACCACGAACGGTTCCGCGCCCTGATCGAGGAGGGCCAGCAGGCCGGGGTGTTCTCCGCCGCGACCCCCGCCGACCTGGTGGTCGACTACCATTTCGGCTCGGTGCACCACCTCTCCACCTGGTACCGCCCGGACGGCCCGCTCACGCCCGAACAGGTCGCCGGCCACCTCGCGGACCTCCTGCTCCGGGCGCTCCGCCCGTAGCGGCCGTACGGGAGAGGGGCCCCCAACCCCCCCGGCGTGGGGCCCCCCACCCCGCAGACAAAACAGAAAAGTAAAACACCGCCCCC